>JAHEYE010000366.1 GCA_023251695.1 Sphingobacteriaceae bacterium
GCAGTTTTCCAGAAAACGGTTTCATCAATATTTTCCCTGATATCTTTATTCTGTAATGTAGCAATTGAGCTTACGAAACAAAAAGCTTCCGTTTTATTATTAATACAGGCATTTACCAAATTGGCTGTGCCTTCCTTATTCACTTTTAATAAATTGTCTTTATCCTTGTCTTCCAAAGAAATTAAAGCGGCACAATGATATACCGTTTTAATATCTTTCAATAATTCATCAAAGCCTAAAACGTCATTCAGATCGGCTTCCCGCCAAATTATTTTATTAAAAAGGGTTTTATATTCGGATGTATAGAACGAAAGTATCTCCTCCACTTCTTTAACGTTGCTCGAACTTCTTTTCATTGCTACAACCGGTTGCCCCTGTTGAAGCAGTGTAAGCAAAACATGAGAGCCTACTAATCCTGTTGCGCCGGTTACTAAATTCAAGCTTTTATTATCAATTAAATTTAAAAATTAAAAAAAGAAGGAACACACTTACCTGCGTTAAAAATCCAAGAAAAAAACCGGAATAAATTTGTTTGGGTTCATGCGCCTTTAAATATAAACGACAAGTTGCAATTACACCCGCTAATAAAACCAAAACGGATAGTTGCGGAACCGCATTGTATTTTAAAACATACGAAACCACAATTAAAGAACCCAACAAACCTCCAATGCCAACCATGTGCGCACTGATTTTATATTTTAAATTTATAATAGCAGTGAGCAAAATCGACAAACCCCCTCCGAAAATGAGCACTTTTATGCTTGGCCACACACTTAGGTCCAAGAACAAATAAAATAAACCAAAATAAAAACAAGACGTTAATACATAAGGAAAGGTTCTTTCTTTCTGATTTTCCAGTTTTAATGTTGAGATTCTGTTGAGGCGGTAAAGAATATAAATATTAATCACAGGCAACACGAATGAGAAAGAAAATACCATTGCCGAAATCACCCATTTTAAATTTGTTGGTGTGAGATAATAGTAAATAGAACCACGTAAAAAAAAGAAAAACAACAAACTGCCGTAACTGCACATGAGCAGGGGATGAAAAAGTACAGAGACGATATTTGCGAATGTTTTCAGTTTTTCAGTGCCAAGTGGTAAGTTTTATGATAGTTTTTCGGACAACAACTGCATTTCCCTTCGTGGGTCTTTATTGTCGTAAATAATATTATACACCGCATTGGTAATTGGCATGTCTACCTTATATTTTTTGTTGATCTCGTAAACACATTTTACAGCATAATATCCCTCAGCAATCATGTTCATTTCCAATTGTGCTTGTTTTACGCCGTAACCCTTTCCAATCATGGTTCCAAACATTCGGTTACGACTGAATTGCGAATAGGCCGTCACCAGCAAATCCCCGTGATACGCGGAGGCTTTTATATCACGATCGATCGGATGTACTGCATCCACAAATCGTTTTATTTCCTGAATTGCGTTACTGATTAATACAGCAAGGTAATTATCGCCATAACCTAAACTGTGACAAATTCCGCCGGCAACCGCAATAACATTTTTGAGCACCGCCGAAAGTTCTGTACCATAAATATCATCGCTGGCTGTTGCTTTTATGTAGCGGCAATTAAAAGACGAACAAAGTAACTCTGCACTACTTACATTAGAACAGGCAATAGTTAAGTAAGATAATTTTTCCAGCGCCACTTCTTCTGCATGACAAGGCCCGGTTATTACCCCGATATTCTCAAGCGGAACTTCGTAAACTGTATTTAAATATTCGCCGACGATTAAATTATACTCAGGAATAATTCCTTTGATAGCCGAGAAAATCAATTTATTTTTAAAATCATTTTTATCAATTCCTTTCAGGCTGGTGTGCAAAAACGCAGAAGGAATTGATAAAATAATAATATCCGATTTTGAAATGCATTCTTTTAAATTGGTGAAAAAATTAATTTTATCGGTATTAAAATCAACAGAGCTTAAATATTTTGGGTTGTGATGATTTGATTTTATGTATTCGACATCTTCCGCATTACGGAAATACCAATTAATTTTATCGCAATTATTACTCAGTATTTTTACAATAGCAGTTGCCCAACTGCCACTTCCAATTACACCTATGTTTTTTATAATGCCCATTAACTATGCGTAAACAATGTCTTTTTCTTCCGGTGGTTTTTGACCGGTGTATTTAATGTAAATTCTAGCTAAGGTAACAACATCTTTTAAGCAATAGGTTTTTATTTTATCAAGGTTCTTTTCCTCGTAATAAACCTTCGCTACCTGACTACCATCCATGTCATCTTTTGGCGACGGGATATTTAAAACATTCGCCAATAAGTTTAAGGAAGTGAAGTTTTTAATATCGCCGAAACGCCACATTTCCATTGTGTCAAGGTGTTTTACATCCCATGGTTTTAATCCTTGTAATTGAAAATTACGGGGAAAGTCAACACTATTAATTATCATACGGCGGCTCAGGAAAGGGTAATCGAATTCTTTTCCGTTGTGTGCACACATGAAATGCTCCGCTTTATTAAAGTGTGTTTTTACAAGCTCAGCAAATTCTTCTAATAATTTTTTCTCATCATC
>JAHEYE010000161.1 GCA_023251695.1 Sphingobacteriaceae bacterium
CAGGTCGTGCGAGTAATGGCTTGGGGGATAATAATACTCCGGCACATAAACATTCGGGTCTTTTAAATGCCGCGCCAAATTCTTATAACGGTGCGCCGTACTGTTACCTGCCACAAAAATACCAATGCCTCTGAAAAATTGGGCGTTACTTTCGATTGCTGAGGTAACCAAAAAAATAATTATAATAATTTTCTTCATGGTATAATTTATGCACTAACTGTTTCCATCCCTGCGTTTACTTTTTTAACAAGGCCTTGTAATACTTTTCCGGGACCCACTTCGGTAAATGAAGTTGCTCCGTCGTTAATCATTTGTATAATAGTTTGCGTCCATTTTACAGGAGCGGTTAGCTGTGATACTAAGTTTTTCTTAATTTCATCAGGATTAGAAACTGCAGATGCAGTTGCATTCTGATAAACAGGACAAATTGGTATATTAAATTTTGTTGCGTTAATCGCAGCTTCCAGTTCAACACGCGCAGGTTCCATTAATGGAGAATGAAATGCTCCGCCAACAGGCAGCACAAGCGCACGTTTTGCTCCTGCAGCTTTCATTTTTTCACAAGCAATATTTATTCCTTCTTTACTTCCGGATATAACTAATTGTCCGGGACAATTATAATTTGCAGCAACAACAACATGGCCGGATGCTGTAATTTCTTTACAGATATCTTCTACAATTTTATCGTCAAGATTTAAGACTGCAGCCATAGTGGAAGGATTAATTTCGCAAGCCTTTTGCATGGCAAGTGCGCGGGCGTAAACCAATTTTAGTGCATCTTCAAAACCTAGCGTTTTATTGGCAACCAAAGCTGAAAATTCACCTAAAGAATGGCCCGCAACCATATCGGGTTTAAAGTTCTCACCTTTTGTAGCTGCTAAAATAGCCGAATGTAAAAAAATGGCAGGTTGGGTAACTTTAGTTTGCTTCAATTCCTCGTCTGTACCCGAAAACATGATATCGGTAATCCTGAATCCCAAAATAGAATTCGCTTTTTCAAATAGATCTTTAGCAAGTGGAAATGACTCGTAAAGGTCTTTCCCCATTCCTGAAAATTGGGAACCTTGTCCGGGGAAGATAAAAGCAGTCTTCATAGAATGATAAATTTACGCTTTTTAGGCCTATGATAAAAGGCTGAAAAATGAATAGAATTTAACTTTTTGATGTTAAAAAGCCTATTTATCGCGCTTCTTGAGCCAGTCGGTTACCGCAGGAGCGAGCTCCTTTTGCGATTTACCGCCAACAAACACACCAATGTGGCCGCCCTTGAAACTGTAAAGTTCTTTGTCTGTACTGCCCACTAAATCATTCAGCGGAATGCTTGCGGCAGGTGGCACTAAGTGATCTTCGGTTGCATAAATATTTAATAATGGTGCTGTGAGGTTCTTCAGATTTACTTTTTTTCCTCCCACTTCAAGTTCACCTTTCACCAATTTGTTTTGCTGATACAATTCTTTCATGAACTTACGGAAACATTCTCCTGTTTGTGCCGGACTCTCACTAATCCACTTTTCCATTCTTAAAAAGTTCATCAATTTATCTTTGTCTTCTAAACTGTTGGCTAAATTTTGTTGTTTCTGAACTTTCATCATCGGCTTTAGCATATCAAAACCCTGATTCAGAAATTCACCCGGAATTAATCCGTTATAACCTTCCACTAATTTATCGAAATCCATAGCCTTACTCCAGCGGAATAACAAACCATCATTTGTACTGAAATCAACCGGAGTAACATGGGTTACCAGATTTTTTATTTTTTCAGGATATAATGAGGAATAAATAACGCTTAGTGTTCCTCCCTGACAGATGCTCAGAATATTTATTTTCTCTAGTTCATGTTTTTTACGGATGAAATCAACACAGTTATTAATATAACCATTCACATAATCATCCATACTAATATAACGGTCGCCTTTGGTAGGATTTCCCCAATCAATCAGATAAACATCTAAACCTGCTTCCAATAATTTTTTAATATAACTGCGGTCGGATTGCAGATCGAGCATTTTGTAAGTATTTACTAATGCATAAACAATCAGAACAGGCGTTTTATAAGTAGCTTCGGTGCTTCGGTTGTAACGGTAAAGCGTTAATTTATCTTCGGTGTAAACGGATGTTTTTGGTGTTGATGCAATATCAACTTCATCAATCTGCTTTAAAGTTTCGTAACTTTTAAACATTTTCTGGCCCATGTCGGCCATCTCCTTAAACATGTTGTTTTCCATAGTGATATAGTGCTAAATTCGGGACTTAAATTTAGTGATTTTTTCGTTACAAAATCAAGGAAAATCAGACGTTTCGGCTATATAAACGCCCAAGTTTTAGGGAATCATTTCCATGCTGCCATCGGTCAAAAAGAATTCATGCTTAACCTTGTCGAGATAAACCTTATTTATGCCCCATTCGTCCCAAAAGAAGATACTAACGCTATCCGCAGCTGTAATTTCTTTAGGAACATCGCAGCCAATTTCCTTGTACTCCCAGGTATTGTAATGGATCCTGTCGGCACCGATGTAATTCGTAAAATAAAAAAGTTCCTTGCCCCTATTATGGAATTTATAAATCAACTTCAGTGATTTTATACTATCAGTAAAATATATGTAAAATGAAGTTTTTATTTTACTGAAACCTTTATCCGAGGTAAAATCAGGCATTTTAAAGGTGTGCGTGTCCGAAAAATAATTATGTTCCCAAAGTATGAGCGATTTTTTTCCTTCGTATCTGTAAGCTTCGCTTGTATAAGGCAGGCCAAGGTGCTCGTAGTCATAATTGTATTCTGTTTTTTGTAAAATAGTGCCCGGATGAACGGGGTAAATATTGACAGGATAAAGTGTAAAAAAATTACGCCAGTAATAATCGCTGTAAGTATAATTGTTGTCCAGAATATTTGTTCTTAGCTGGAAAGACTTTAGCTGAAAATAAAAAACACAAAGAAAAAGAACAGAAAGTATAAGCTTGAGTAATTTTTTATATTGGGAAATGTAAAAGAGAAAATAGCCCAACAAAAGCGCTACAATCCCTGTATAATCAACTATCGTCCGTGTAAAAATTGTATAATACCACCAGTTGCTATATAAATAAATTACCACGGCAAGAAGAAGAAGCAAAAAAGCATTTTGCTTCCGTTTCCCAATGAAAAACACGGCAAACAAACTGACAAATGCCAAAGGCACATACAAAAACCAACCTGCGTGATAGCTGAATAAAATATCTTTTAAATGCGAGCCCCTTTCGAAATGAAATTTTTCCTGGCTGTAAGTATTTGGAAAAAAAGATTGCGTTTGATTGTACAAAATGTAAAATTGCCAGAATACAAGAAAGCCAATAATGGAAATGATAAGCATTACTGTAGGTGTAAATTTAACTTGTTTAAGAAATTCCCTTAAACTGAATTTACCCATGAAAGCGGGAACCCCGATCAAAAACAAAATATTGATGGGTCTGATAAAAATAACAATGAGCGCACACAAAATAAAGAGCAGACCGTTTTTAAATTTATTCTCATCCTCATTAAAAAAACACCAGGTAAAATACAAAGCCATTGTTATAAAAGTAAAAGAGTAAGCATGACTGAAAGTACCGATGTAGATTGTATAGGTAAATAAATTGGTACCATAATAAACCATCACCGGAATCAGAAAAGCCAGCAATTCACTTTTAAATAATTTCAAAAGGAATTTCCGCAAATACCACAAACCAAGCATAGCGTAAACTAAAGTGGCGAATCCGATTGCCATTTGATAAGGTTGTGAAAGTCCGTTTGCATGTAAACCGAATAATTTACAAGCTGTGTGAACTCCCAGAAAAAAAGGCATCCACAAAAAAGACATGCCGGGATAGTATTTATTTATACGGTGTCCGTTAAAATCGGCTGTAAAATTTTCGACAGGAGTTGAGAATGAATTGTATTTGTAATATTGGTTATAAAGCGTGTCGAACCATTTAAAATCGAGGTTCTCGTCATGATAAATGAATTTTGCAGGTAAATAAGAACAATAACCGAGGCCATCGGCTGTAATAATACGGTACCATTCGGAGTTAAGCGGTCTGAAATAAAAAAAAGTAAAGATAATGGAAAGGAAAAACGTGAAGAATAAGTTCCGGTATAAGTTTCCCTTTTTAAACATGAGTACAAGATAAAAAAAAAGGCTGCCCCTACAAACACGAAAGGAACAGCCTCTATCTAACTAAACGTAGTTGAACTACTTTTTCTTTCCTTTTGAAGACTTATCATCTTCACCATCAACTGAGATGCCATTTACGGCTAATTTATTTTGCAAATCCTTTACGGTTTTTTTTAAATCGTAAATTGTTTTATATAATTCTTCGATTTCAGAACGGAAAACCACAGGATAGCTGTTGAATACATTTTCGAATTGTTTTTCGAATTGTTTCTTAACATCCATTCCTAAGCCAATAGTTTCCGATTTGATTTTAGAAAACTCATCGGTAGCTAATAATTCAGCGAAGAATTTTTCGCTTACTTTCACCCACTCGTTATAAACTTCCTGTGCATTCGGAACTTCACCCGGTTTTGCGTCTTTGAATTTATCAGCATATTGTTTTGCAATCGCCTCAAGTGATTTTTGAGTTGTTGCATATAAGCTATACTGTAATTCGTTTTGTTTAATGCTGTATTCAGCAATTTTATCCATTAAAATGATTGCAGCTTCAACGCTTTCCTTTTCCTTGCTTGGATTTGCTAATTTTAAGATCGGCTCGAAAGTTTTTCCAAATACATTATTAACCTGAGAATATAGTTCTTTTACCTTCTCAAAATTTCCGCTGAACATGTTAGGGAATTCATTTCTCATGCCCTGGATCTGCGCGAAATATTCTTTGCTTAAATTGTTTTGGTTAGCAAAAAAATTATGCACTTGACTATTAAGGTTATCATAAACTTCTTTCATGTTTGCTGACTGGAAAAAGTTACCGAACAATTGCTCAGTTACTTTTTTGTAATTGTCAACATTGTAAATGTTTTTCCATGTTTCTGCCGAGAAATCATTGCTTTGGATAGCTTTTAACATTGGCTGGAAAGCTTCCTGTGCTTTGATATAAACCTGATTGCTCTCGAACATATTTTTAAACATATCCTTATTTAAAGGACCGTTCAAGTTTTTTGAAAATGTATCGTAAGTAGTATTTAAAGTATTGATCCAGCTATTGTAAATGTTAGTCCAAGAACTGTTCATGTTAGCGAAATTGTTCATGTAATCGCTAGCAGGTTTACCATAATTAGAAAAACTATTATAAATGCTTTGGTTGAAATCAGTCATTTGTTTGATAGAATTCAATTGCTGAGTATACCAGTTTTTGAAAAACTCTTCAGGTTTATTTTGGTTTGCAGTAAAAGCATTAGCTGTACCTTCTTGCATTCCACCTAAAAGGTTAGATTGCTTTTCGAACCACTCTTTGTAAATAGTTTGTCCTTCATCAGAAATGTTGCCATTAGTGATAGCAGTTTGGAATTTTTTAGTTGTGTCCACCCAGTTATTCATTACGTTGGTTTGCGTTTCAATGATACTGTCGATGAACGGATTGTTTGTTTTCATGTTGGATTAATTTTACTTTAATATATTGTTATTCAGTTGATTACTATTCTTCTATCTGATTTTCAACAAGTTATAGCGTTGATTTCAAATTTTATGCAAATATCGCACATTTTACATATACATGTCAAGTTTTTCGTATGAAATATTTGTTAAATTATCGATAAATAACCCTTTTTTGTCGTTAAAAATAATTGTTTTATCTTTGAACCCCTTAACATACAAACATTTAAGCCTTTATGATTAAAGTAGGAGATATTTATACACATGATTTCAATTTTTCACAAGATGATGTAAGCCGTTTTGCGGAGGCAACCGGCGACAAAAACCCTGTGCATTTGGATGCAGCTTACGCTGCTAAAACTATGTTCAAGCGTCCGATCATGCACGGCATGTTAAGCGCTTCTCTTTTCAGTAAAGTGTTTGGTACATTATTTCCGGGCGAAGGCACTATTTACTTAAAGCAATCACTTGGTTTTTTGAAGCCCATGTATGTTGACACCGACTATGAGGCTGTATTCACTGTTAAAGAAGTTGTTGGCGATAAAAACCGTGCAACAGTTGAAACATTAATAAAAGATAAAAAAACAGGACTGGTTTGCACCAGCGGCGAAGCTCTTGTTTTGAATGTAGAAAAAATTAAATAGTTGAGAGTTTGGAATTCGTAGATTGAGGATTTTTTTGCTCTCAGCTACGAACCCCGAACTCCCAACTCCCAACTAAACAACATGAGTAATAAAAAAAACAGAACAGTATTAGTGACCGGCGCAACAGGCGGCCTCGGTACCGCCATGTGTAAAAAATTATATCAGGATGGTTTTAATGTTGTAGGAAATTATCATACCAAAGAAAAAGCCGAAAAATGGTTAGTGCAAATGAAGAGCGAAGGCTTTAATATTAAATTATTTTATGGCGATGTTTCAGATTTCGACAGCGCTTTGGAAATGATAAAAAAAATTGAAGCGGAAGTCGGAACCATTGACACGCTCGTGAATAATGCAGGTATAACACGCGACAGTCGCCTTGTGAATATGAAAAAAGAAGATTGGTACGCCGTCATTAATACAAATCTTAACAGCGTTTTCAATTGTACAAAAAATGTTCTCGATGGCATGATTGAACGTAAGTTCGGCCGTATTATTAATATTTCCTCTGTTAACGGTCAGCGCGGGCAATTCGGACAAACGAATTACAGTGCGGCAAAAGCAGGCATGCATGGCTTCACAAAATCGTTGGCGATGGAAGTGGCACGTTACGGAATTACAGTAAATACAATTTCTCCCGGTTATATTGGTACTGATATGGTAATGGCTGTTCCTGAAAAAGTATTAAATCAAATCGTTGCTCAAATTCCAATGGGACGCGTTGGCGGAACTCATGAAGTAGCGCACCTTGTCAGCTTTTTAGCCAGCGAAGAAACAAGCTTTATTACCGGAGCGAATTACTCTATTAATGGAGGACAACATGTTTATTAGAATGGAAAATGTAAGAGGGAAAATGGATAATGTTTAACTCTCTGATTTCCATCATCCCTATTCCATTTTACATCATCCCTCTTACATTTTACCTTTTACATCCCCCTATTTGGGGTTGCTCACTTTAAATAAAAAACCTATTTTTAGCAAACTAAATTAAATCTATGAACCAAACTAGTCAATCAAGTCATCCAAAAGGACTTTGGGTATTATTCGGAACTGAAATGTGGGAACGCTTCAACTTTTACGGAATGCGTGCGATTCTTACTCTATTTATGGTTAATGCACTAATGATGAAGGAAGCAGATTCCTCATTAATTTACGGAGGATTTTTAGGCTTATGTTATTTAACACCGATGTTAGGTGGTTTTATTTCTGACCGTTTTTTCGGAAACAGAAATTGCATTATGCTTGGTGGATTAATGATGGCTGCCGGTCAGTTGATTTTATTCGGAAGCGCAAGTGTATTTGGCTCGAACATTGATTTGGCAAAAACATTATTATGGGTTGCTTTAACTATTATTATTTTCGGTAATGGTTTCTTCAAACCAAACATCTCTAGTATGGTGGGAAGCTTATATCCTAAACAAGAGAAAAGTAAATTAGATACTGCATTCACTATTTTTTACATGGGTATTAACTTAGGGGCATTTTTAGGTCAGTTAATTTGTCCTTTAGTTGGTGATGTAAAAGATGCCGGTGGTATTCGTGATATCCATGCCTTTAAATGGGGATTCTTAGCAGCTGCAATAGCTATGTTAATTGGTACTGCAGTTTTTTATTTATTGAAAAACAAGTACGTGTTAACTCCTGAAGGAAAACCATTAGGAGGGCTACCATCGAAAAATGATGCTTCAGATTTTGAAGAAGGTGAATCACAAAAAGCAGTTTT
>JAHEYE010000162.1 GCA_023251695.1 Sphingobacteriaceae bacterium
TAATTTAAAAGATGGCGACAGCCGCGCTGTTTACAAAAACTTAGATTACGACATGCGCATGTTCAAGAACATTAAAATGTTTGTGCATGGCGAAAAATTAGGCATCGACCCGTTGAATGACGGCGATATGACTGTATTCATCCGTTTAGGTACAGATTATAACAACAACTATTACGAATACGAAATTCCTTTACAATTAACCGCTCCGGGATATTATGACGCAACTAACGAAAATGATAAGGGTGTTGTTTGGCCGGGCGCCAATGAAATAAATATTTCTTTTGATGAATTAACCAGTGCAAAAGAAACCCGCAACAGTGCAACAGGAAAAGATCTGGCTTTAACACAAAAACCTTATCCTGTTACCTCCGGCAACAATACAATTACAATTGTTGGAAATCCGAATTTAGGCGGCGTAAAAAGCATTATGATAGGCATACGGAATCCAAAAGACGATGGCGCTTTGCCGCACAGCGTCGAGGTTTGGGTGAACGAATTGCGCTTGACCGATTTCAACAACAAAGGCGGCTGGGCCACCACAGGACGCGTCCAGGCAAAACTTGCTGATTTAGGTCAGGTTTCTTTAGCAGGCACATACAGCAAGCCTTTTTTCGGAAGCGTAGAAAAGAAAATTAATGAGCGGAGTAAAGAAACAACACTCAATTGGGATTTCACTTCACAATTTCAGATAGGGAAATTTTTTCCATCTAAGTGGAAAGTCACTTTGCCGGTTTATTATTCTTATGGTGAAACAAGAATCAAACCCATGTTTAATCCTTACGAGCCAGATGTTTTTCTGGATAATTTAAAGCCCAACGAACATTTTACCAGTGATGATATCAAAAAGCTGAAATTTAATGCGCTTGATTACACTAAGCGAAAGGGAATAAATTTTACGAATGTGCGTATCGACGGATTAAAACGAGCTAGTGCAAAGCCAATGCCATGGGACGTTTCTAACTTCGCGATTACTTATGCATATACCGAACAATACAGGCGGAATGTAAACATCCATCATAATATTTTAAAACAATACCGCGCCAATGTGTCTTACGGTTTCCAATTACAACCAAAAGCATGGAAGCCTTTCAGTAAAATGAAAATTTTTGAAAACAAATGGTTCGCTCTTATTAAAGATTTTAATTTACAGCCACTTCCCAACCGCTTTGGCGTGTCGATGGATGTGACCCGGAATTATTCTGAATTACTTAACAGGGACATTACCAGTTTCTATACCAATAGCGATGATCGCACGCTTACTCAATTTAATAAACAGTTTTTGGTAACCCGTATCTATGATTTCAGATGGGATTTTTGCAAAGCACTGAAGTTTGATTATACTGCAAATAACGATGGGCGTATTCTAGAACCTTACGGAGCAATTGATACCAAAGAAAAGAAAGATACTGTTAAACAAAACATGCTCGGTTTTGGTGTAAACACGCAGTTCCGTCAGCAATACAACCTTAATTATACTGTGCCTATTAATAAAATTCCGATTCTTGATTTCATAACATTATCTTACCGTTACGGTGCAACGTATACATGGATACGCCGGCCTTTTGCAGCAAGCGATAGGATTGGAAACACAATTCAAAATACCAATACAAAAAATTACACCACCAATTTAAACATGATAAGCCTCTATAATAAAATTCCTTATTTCCGGAAAATAAATACAGGCCAGACTTCTACGGGCGGCAAAAAAGGCGCGGGTAAACCAAAAACCAAAACCAGCAACGATTCAATTCCGGAAGAAAGTTTAAAGAACACAAATAATTTCTCAGATATTGGTGAATTTTTAGCGCGTGGCGTGATGATGATAAAGACCTTGAATTTTGTGGTTCAGCAAACTAACGGAACAGGAATGCCTAACTTCATGCCAAAATCCGAATACCTTGGCATGGACTGGGGTAGTAATAATGCACCTGGAGTTCCTTTTATTGCCGGTTCGCAGGACGATATCAGGCCTTATGCTTATCAACAAGGGTGGCTATCGCTTAACCCTACTCAAACATCTCCTTATACGAGAAACAAATCGCAAACCATCACTTACCGTACAAGCATAGAGCCGCATGGAAGTTTGAAAATAGAATTGAACGGTACTCAAAACAAGAGTCACAACGTAACCGAATTTATGCGCTGGGATTCTATTTCCAACACTTACAATTTCCACGAGAGTCCGAATGAAACCGGAAACTTTACATCAAGCGTTTTCTCTCTGCGTAAATCTTTCACCGATAAAGGCAAGGGTGTTGAATCAGATTTATTCAAGGAATTTTTAGCTGTTCGTCAGGATTACGCCCGTCAATTAAGTGAGGAGAATGCAGGCCATTCTTCAGGTTTACAAACTAACGGATTAGGAAAACCTTACTACGATGGTTATAACCCAACCCAACAGGACGTTTTAATGGGAGCGTTTTACGAAACCTATACCGGTGGAAAAATAAAGCGCTACAATACGAAAAACATTTTCCCCGGAATGCCAATGCCGAACTGGACCATTACATGGGATGGTTTGGGCAAAATTAAATCGTTACAAAAAATATTCCGTTCCATTACCTTGCGCCATAGTTACAAATCCAATTATACTATTGGTGGTTATTCGAATAATTTATTGTTTATTGACGACAATACCGGCAAAACCATTTCGCGTTCTCCTGTGCAAAATCCTGTAATTAATGGCGTCGCCGAAAGTGCAAACTTTACGCCTTACTACAATGTTTCCTCGATAGTAATTAGTGAAGGATTCCAACCTTTAATTAAAGTGGATCTGCAATTTGTGAAACCGGGCTGGCAAGGTAATTTTGAAATTAAGCGTGATAAAACCGTTTCGCTCAACTTTACAGGACCGCAAATTATCGAAACCAAGGGGCAAGAGTATGTTATTGGTGTAGGTTACCGTTATCCTAAATTAACCATTAAAAGATTAACCATTCAGGGCAAGCCTTTGCAGAGTGATTTAAACATTAAAGTTGATTTAAGTTACAGGAGAAACGTATCTGTAATCAGGCGGATTGTTGACGAAATAAGCACGCCTACCGGAGGCACCAATATTATTACCCTGCGCTCAGCCATTGATTATCAGTTAACTCAAAACATTAATCTACGTATTTTCTATGATTGGATCCGTACAACCCCGCAAACTTCAGCCTCATTCCCGACGTCGAATACCAATGCCGGGTTTAGTTTGCGTATTAATCTGCAATAAAAATGATTTGTAAATATTAAAAAACTTATACATTTGTAAAAAAACAATTATGAATTTTCCGGCAGACTTAAAATACACAAAAGACCACGAGTGGGTAAAAGTAAATGGTAGCGAGGCTATCATCGGCATTACAGATTTCGCACAAAAAGAATTGGGCGATATTGTTTACGTAGATATTTCTACGCTTGGGGAAACAGTAGAAAAAGAAAAGGTTTTTGGTACTGTGGAAGCGGTGAAAACCGTTTCTGATTTATTTATGCCCGTATCGGGAAAAGTATTGGAAGCAAATAAAGATATTGATTCGGCCCCAGAATGCGTTAACACAGACCCTTATGGAAAAGGGTGGATTATTAAAGTAAGCATGACCAACCCGAAGGAAGTTGATGAATTGCTTTCGGCCGATGCATATAAAAAGTTAATCGGCGCTTAATTGCTCCTCAGCAAAATTAACCGTCCCCAAAAAGGACGGTTTTTTTATGGTAATATCTTTCATAAAAAATCATTCTTATAAACTGGCTGTACTTTGGGCGCTTGTTATTCTTGGACTTTGTTCAATGCCCGGACGCTTTATTCCTTCGGCGAACTGGCTCGAATTATTGAGTTTTGATAAATGGGTGCATGCGGGCATCTTCTTCGCGCTTCTGGGGCTCTTACAGGTCGCTGTTGTTGCGCACGGACAAACAAAAAACCTCTCCTACTTTTATTTTATTTTGTGTGTATTGTACGGCGGCGCGCTTGAGCTAATGCAGGTCACATTATTCAGTGAAAGAAGTGCCGATTGGTACGATGTAATTGCTAATAGCTTTGGTTGCCTGCTGGCGTTTGTTCTTAATACTAAAATTACGCGCTTGGTTTTTAAATAGACCCCTTGCTTGATTTCCTTACCTTTTTCTTCTGTGCCGGACAGCCGTCACACTTATTTGTTTTGCATTCCTGCAAAACAAGTGCAGAAACCAATAAAATGGTGATTATAAAAATTCTGTTTTTAAAAAATGATTTCATTGGTGGTATTTCTATATACCAAAGATATAATTTAGTACTTTAGTATCAATTATTAATGACACTTTTTTTTCATATAGGCCGTTATTTTATGCTTTTATTCAGGGTTTTCAGTAAACCCGAGAAGTTTTCTGTGTATTGGAGGCAAATTGTTTATGAAATAAATTCTCTGGGAATTGGCTCATTAAGCATCGTATGTATCATTTCTATTTTCATGGGTGGCGTAATTACCATTCAGGCTGCCTT
This sequence comes from Sphingobacteriaceae bacterium, assembly GCA_023251695.1. Classification (GTDB taxonomy): domain Bacteria; phylum Bacteroidota; class Bacteroidia; order B-17B0; family Aurantibacillaceae; genus JAHEYG01. The sequence goes on from JAHEYE010000162.1 coordinate 4,457, forward strand.
TGGTTTTTCAAGTCCGTGGATCCCCTTATACGCCGTCGGTTATACAACGCGTGAATCGATGCTGCTAGAATTTTGTCCCACCATTGTTAGTTTAATTTTAGCCGGCAAAATTGGCTCAAACATTGCCTCTGAAGTTGGGGCCATGAGGATAACCGAACAAATAGATGCCTTAGAAATTATGGGGGTTAACTCGGCAAGTTATCTCATCTTACCAAAAATTCTTGCCTCCATAATTATAAATCCTTTCTTAATTGCAATAAGTATGTTCTTGGGATTGTTGGGCGGTTATTTAATGGGCATTTCATCGGGAGCCTGTACATCTTACGAATACATTTTTGGTATACAAGCGATGTTTGAGCCTTGGAAATTATATTATTCCTTCACTAAAGTAATTGTGTTTGCTTTCATTATTACATCAGTTGCTTCGTATTTTGGTTACTATACTACAGGCGGCGCTTTGGAGGTTGGTAAGTCAAGCACAAGAGCGGTTGTTATTGCAAGTGTTTTGATTTTAATTTTCAATTTAATATTAACTCAGCTGTTTTTGGCACGTTGATCGAAATTAAAAACATATCGAAAAGTTTTGGTGATCGCAAAATAATTGATGATGTATCTTTTAATTTCTATCCCGGTAAAACCAATTTAATGATTGGCGAAAGCGGCTGCGGTAAAACAACCATTTTAAAATTAATGGTAGGATTACATGCCCTTGATGAAGGTCATATCTTATATTCAGGTGCAGATTTTCCCATACTTGCACCAAAAGCCAAACAGGAAGTGAGAAAAAAAATAGGAATGCTTTTTCAGGCCGGTGCCTTATTTGATTCTCAAACGCTCGAAGAAAATGTGGGTTTTCCGCTCGATATGTTTACGCATTTAACGAAAGCCGAAAAATTAGACAGAGTTAATTTTTGTTTATCCCGCGTAAAGCTGGAAGGTAAAAATAAATTGTACCCATCTGAATTAAGCGGCGGTATGAAAAAACGAGCCTCGCTTGCAAGAGCAATTGCCAATAACCCAAGATATTTATTTTGCGACGAACCCAATTCGGGTCTCGACCCAAAAACTTCAATTGTAATTGATGAGTTAATTCAGGACATTACGAAAGAGTATAACATCACAACCGTTGTTATTACGCACGATATGAATTCAGTACTTCAAATCGGAGAAAACATTATGTTTATTTACGAAGGAAAAAATTGGTGGACCGGAACCAAAGACGAAATTCTGAAGACTGATAATAAGGAGCTTTACAATTTTGTGTTTGCGTCTGAATTCATGCAGCACGTTTTCAAAGCCGCAAAATCATAACTTTAATTTTTGTTTTACTTGTTCGGTTATTTTTAACACGGCCGGACAAACCATTGTGTTCTGAAAAGTCAAATCCAAAACCTGTTGCATTTTTTTTCGGTCGGTATGCGGATATTCGCGGCAGGCATTTGGACGACTTTCGTAAATGCCACAATAATTTTCCTGATTTAAAAACGGACAAGGCGCTGTTTGCAAAACATAATCGTTGTCTTCGTCTAGGCGAAGATATTTTTCAATAAAGGTTCCCGGTTTTAATTTTACAGCTTTCGATGCGCGTTCAATATCTTTTTGATAAAATATGGGTGAAGTAGTTTTACAACAGTTTCCACAAGTTAAACAATCGGTGTGCGCAAACACTTCTTCATGTGCTTCATGAAAAACTTCATCAAGCTCTTTTGGTTTCCGTAATTTAAGTTTATTAAAGAATTGTTGATTTTCCTTTTTAAGTTTTTCGGCTTGCTTCCGGAAATGTTCGAGGTCCACGGTTTATTTTTTTACAATAACGTAAACGTCTTCGTTATCTTTTTTCATGTGGTATTTCTCGCGTGCGAATTTTTCCAAGCTTTTTTTGTTTGTCTTCAATTCTTCAATTTCCCGTTTGTTGTTTTCGATTTCAGCAACGTAATAGCTACGGTCAGCTTTTAATTCGTTTAGCTTTCCTGTTAATTCCATCTGGCTAAACACATCATTCTTGTCGAAAAATAAAAGCCATACTACAATGCCAATAGTTGTTAAAAGGTATTTGTTCTTTATGAGTTTTAAGAATTTCATTTTACTTTAGTATAAAGTTAGTGTATTAAAGGTGCGGGCTAATGAGATTTGAAAGCAATTATTAATATAGCGTTGTTAGTTTGTTGTCTTTGGGCAAACCCTTGTTTTTCGCAGGAAAACGGCTCATTTAAGTCCCAACAAATGAAAAACAAGCGGGTTAAAGACGCTTATACCACCAAATGGCCCGGATTGGAGGGGGAATTGAAGGCAAAAAAAATTAATCCTTCTTCCCTTGAGGTCTTTATCAGAATATTTAAAAAAGAAAAAGAACTTGAATTATGGGTTAAAAATAAGGGTGATGCCCAATTTACATTCCTTAAAAAAATTACTATTTGTGCCTCTAGCGGTGAGCTGGGGCCAAAACGTAAAGAGGGCGATTATCAGGTTCCTGAAGGCATCTATGATATTCCTTCATTTAATCCCAACAGCTCCTATTTTCTGGCGCTTAAAGTCGGATACCCTAACAAGAGTGATAAAATATTGGTGGATGGAAAACGCACTGGGGGTGATATTATGATCCATGGAAATTGTGTTACCATCGGATGTATTCCGCTACAGGACGATCCGGTAAAAGATGTATATATGTTATGCGTTGAGGCCAAAAACAATAATACTTCGCCAAGAGTAGAAATTTTTCCGTGCAAATTAACGGCAGAGAACATAAAATTTCTGGAAGCAAATTTTAATGAGAGTACGAATAACTTCTGGAAAAATATAAAGCCGGCATATATTTATTTCGAAACAAATAAGTCGCCGGCAAAATACAGTATAAACGCAAAAGGAGCTTACGTTTTCAGTAATTAGGCTTTCCCGCCTTTTTCGGAGCCGCCGCCTGAAGTTTTTCCGGCAATTCCTTCCAGATCTCTGTCGAAGAAATACAAACCGCCTTTATCTTCACCGACCAATTTCAATTTATCAACGATTTGACGGGCTAATGCCTCCTCTTCAATTTGCTCACTAACATACCACTGTAAAAAATTATGTGTGGTGTAATCTTTTTCCTTAAGGGTAATCTCAACCAGTTTATTTATTTCGGAGGTTACTTTTATTTCGTGTTTTAAAACTTCTTCAAAAACAAATTTTACCGATTTGAAAGTTGCAGGTGGCTGTTTTAAAGCAGGAACTAAACCGTGTCCGCCACGTTCATTCACAAACTTAATTAATTTAAGCATGTGCATACGCTCTTCGTCGGCATGGGTAAATAAGAACGAAGAAATGCCGTTCAGGCCTTGCGTTTCGGCCCAACTAGCCATTGCCAGATAATATTGTGATGAGGATGCCTCTAATTCAATTTGTTTGTTTAGGGCATTACTTACTTTTGAACTTAACATGGTATATTTGTTTTATGATACAAAGTTAGTTAAAAATA
>JAHEYE010000163.1 GCA_023251695.1 Sphingobacteriaceae bacterium
AAAAGCAATCTTGTCATTTTAAGTATTAAGGGTCTGGTTGTCAATATTGAAACAAAGGCTTAAAATAAAATAATATAAAGCACAAAGCCAAATATATTTTAGGCTGTAGAGAGGGAAAAAGGAATTGACAGGCTTAAAACTGCTGGAAGATTTTTTCTATCTCAGCTTTATTGACAATTTTAAAATAGGCCGGTATTTCGAATATGTTATCCGTAACATCAGCACTTTTAACACTTTTCGCAGTAAATTGCAACTCGAGACCCATCTTTTTTAAACGGTATTGCATCAGCATGCCTTTTACGCCATTGTAAGGACTCAGGTTATTTACGTTTTCTGAGCCCATTTCGCCTGTGTAATAGGCGTCAAACTTTACCGAAGGATCGCCGGCCATTTCCACTTTTATCTTTTTGCATTTGTATCCGGCTAGGGTTTTGGTTTCTTTCGTTTCTTCCCACTTAATTTTATAACCTAAGTTCTCTTTATTTATGTCAGATTCGTTTTCAATGCAGGCCTGTTTAATATCGAGGAACTTTACCATTTGGGTGAGGGTTTTATTTTCCTGATTGCAAATAAACATCGTGGTAAACATGCCCATAGTACTCATTTCCAATAAAAATTTATCGTCCTTAAATTTTAGTGTGGCAGTACTTGGAATCATACCTGCCCAAGGATGGTTTGGATCAACGGCGCTAACATCAAATTCAATAATTCCCTCGTTAATTATTTTGTCGTTCTTGCCGGTACAATCCCAGAATACAAACATCGCCGCAACCAAAATAACGCTAAAGGCAATTTTATAAATCGTGTTGTTTGGTTTCATGAATGCGAGAGGGTTAAATTAAGGAAATTATACCAGATAAAGATGAAACCATTCTTACTTTCGTTCAAAAAAAAAGCCTCTAGAAAGAGGCTTGAATTATTTTATGATTAGTTTTATCTTACAACAACTGTTTTTTCAACGCCTTTTCCTTCTTCAAGTTTTATGATACTGAGCCCCTGCAAAGATGCAGAGCCAACTGTTTTTAAAGCCTTAACATCATAAATAGCAGGCAATTTAAAAGTGAAGGAAACGCGGCCGCTTCCGTCTGTAATTCCTGTAGCACGTATATCCGCAGTAATGGTTCCTCCCTGAGGAGTTTTTACGTTTGCATATAAATAAACTGTTGCGCCACTCATCGCTACTCCTGTAGAATCGTTACAGACAATGTTAGCCGTGCAATCTGTGTTCTTTTTACAAGAAGTGATGAATAAAAAACCAATTCCCAAAACTGCAGCTGCAATAAAAATTCCTCTTAGTTTCATTTGTTCTAAAATTTAATACGATATTCGTTTAAGCAAATATACAAATTTTAGTTTTAAATGACAAATAGTAAAACCTTAGTTTTTAGCGTTTTAATGCTTGTTTTAGGCCTGAAAAGCTGGTCCCAGACATATAGTAAAGAGACTATTTTAATAAGCACTTCGTATGGAAATATGAAAATTAAGTTATTCGAAGAGACGCCTTTACATAAGAAAAACTTCCTAAAACTGGTAAAACGAGGGTTCTATGACAGCCTTCTGTTTCATAGGGTCATTAACAGTTTTATGATACAAGGGGGTGACCCCGACAGCAAACGAGCGAACGATACAATACTTTTAGGCAATGGGGATGTAGGATATTGGATTCCGGCCGAATTTAACGCAAAGATTGTACACAAAAAGGGTATTCTGGCAGCCGCAAGAGAGGGAGATGATATTAACTCAAAAAAGGAATCTTCGGGTTGTCAGTTCTATATTGTTATGGGGAAAAAATACGATTCGCTTGCCTTACAAAAAGCAGAATTAAGGGTAAACCGCGAATTAGTGCAAAGAATTAATTATCTGGTTGGTTTTGGAGGGAAAAGTCATGTACTAAAAACGTATTACAACCGCTTGTATGCACAAGGTAAAGAGGATAGTCTGAAAATTGCGACAAAACAACTGACTGATGAGATCAGTAAAGAAGAATACACAAAAACCAAACATTATACATGGACTCCTGCGCAAAGAAAAATGTACGCAACACTAGGCGGAACACCACATCTTGATAATAATTACACGGCCTTTGGTGAAGTAATTGAAGGACTTGAGGTGATTGATAAAATTGCCGGTGTAAAAACAGATAAGAACGATAGGCCGAAGGAGAACATCCGGATGAAAATTACAATTATTAATTAATCTCTTTTGAAATACATGTTTATGTTCAGATAAGGATGGTTCTTATCGTAAATGATAAAATCTTTTTCATGTATTTTAAAGATTTTGAAACGGTTTGGAACAGGATTCGTAGTTTCCTTTTTCAATAAATACTTCTGGGTGGTTATCATGCTGTCGGCACAATTGATCTCAACTTTTGCAATTGCTTTACCGTGGTAAGCCATTTTTCCCTGATGCATAATGTCCCAATCATAAATCATCACTGTATCGTTCGGATTAAATTTGATTTTGTATTTGGCGATTTCCGCTTTATCCGCCTCAGGCAGATCTTTCGCAAGTTTTAATTCGAAAGTGTAATACTGCATCCGGTTGCTGATAGCTGTGTCGGTCGGAAAAAGCCTGTGCCGTCCATTACGATGCGTTGTTCCCTTATATACAACCCCTAATTCTTTAATGCTTTCACAATTTAGTTGCGAATAAAATGAATTGAAAAAAGAACAGCACAAAATGACAAAAAAATATTTCATGTTTACTTTTCTAATTTTCCCCAAACCCCCAATGGCAACTTTACACCGCTCTTTGCATTTAAAAAAAGTTCGCCCACGCTCAATTTTGATTTATTTTTTATTGCAAAAGGGGTTAATAAATTTTCAGGAATTAAAGCAGAAAAACCCAGCGAATAAGCATTAAGAATCAACAAATGCTTTTCCGTATCTAAAATCTGAAGTACACCATCCATCATTTCCCCAATATTATCTTCCAATTTCCATTTTTCGCCGTTGGGTCCATGGCCAAACGCCGGCGGATCCAAAATTATGCCATTGTATTTATTGCCGCGGCGGATCTCTTTTTTTACAAATTTCAAAGCGTCATCAACCAACCATCGGATATTATCTAAATTAGATTTCTGCATGTTTTCATTAGCCCAGGTAACAACCTGTTTAATACTGTCGACATGCGTTACATCCGCCCCGGCCGCACGCGCTGCAATAGAGGCGCCGCCGGTATACGCAAACAAATTCAGAAATTTTGGTTTGTTAAGCGGTGAAAGGAATTTGTAAATTGTATCCCAATTAACAGCTTGCTCCGGGAAAACACCAACATGTTTGAACGCGGTTAAACCTAACCGAAAAACTAATGGTTTACTGCCTTCTCTCTTCTGCAAACTGTAATTTATCTCCCACTGATCCGGCATTTGCTTTAATTTTTTCCAATCTCCTTGCGAACTTGATTTTGGGATGAATTTTACAGTGGCTTGCTTCTCCCAGTCTGAATTCGAAAATACTTTTGGCCACACCGCCTGCGGTTCAGGACGAATAGTAATATATTTTCCGAAACGCTCGAGTTTTTCAAAATCACCGCAGTCAATTAATTCGTAATCCTTCCAGTTTTCAGGGCTTAGCAATTCCATAATACAAAGAAAATGAAAAAGTATTACTTACAAACTCAAAACAGATTATTTAGTAAAGAGAAAATTGTTAATAAATGCCTTTCTAATTCAGGGTTTAGATTTTTAAAAACAATACTTTAGATAAATTTTTATTCATGCAGAAACAAGGCTCATCACTTGCTATACTGATTTCGGTTTTTTTCTTCTGGGGCTTTGTTGCCGCAAGCAACGATATTCTGATTCCGGTTTTCAAAGAAAAACTCGGACTCGAACAATGGCAGAGTCAAATGATTTCCTTTGCATTCTATGTGGCTTACACCATTGGATCCATTATTTACGTTCTTTTATCAAAGGCAAATGGCGGCGATATTCTGAATAAAATTGGTTACAAAAACGGCATTGCACTCGGATTAGTTATTTCAGCAATAGGCACTTTATTGTTTTACCCAGCTGCGCAAACCGCTTCTTTCGGATTAATGATCACAGGATTGTTTATTGTTGGTCTTGGTTTTTCCTTGCAGCAAACTGCAGCAAATCCACTCACCATTACCATCGGCGATCCTAAAAAAGGCGCACAGCGTTTAAGTATGGCGGGCGGTGTAAACAATGTCGGTACTACAATTGGTCCCGTTCTTTTGAGTCTTGCTCTTTATGGCGGATTGAAAGAAGGAGCGAAACTCGAGAGTATTGAAGCTGTAAAAAATCCTTATCTGATTTTAGGCGCGGCATTTATTATCGTTGCATTAATTTTTAAATTTTCTTCTCTCCCAAATCAAATTGAGCATAAAGATGAAGTGAAAACAGCAACAGCACCTGAGCGTAAAAGCGCATTGGCTTATCCGCAATTGGTGTTAGGAATGATTGCCATTTTTATTTATGTCGGCGTTGAAGTTTCTACAGCATCCAATTTACCGGAGTTTATGCGTCAACATATCAATACAACAACCGATCAGGTAGCGCCCTATGTTTCTTTGTTCTGGGCCAGCTTAATGATTGGCCGGTGGACCGGCTCGGTTGGTGCATTTGATTTGAGTAAAGGAACAAAACAAATCATGCGCTTCCTGATGCCTTATCTCGCGTTTGGTGTTTTTTTATTGGTGAATAAAATCGCAAGTCACGATTTAACACCATTTTATATTTACGCTTTCGTTATTGTTGCCATGATAGCCGGCGATATTTTAAGTAAAGGAAATCCTGCACGGCAATTACTTATTTTTTCTGTCATGGGAATTGTAGCTTTGTTTACCGGAATTTTTGCCGATGGAATGATCAGCGTTTACGCATTTATCAGTGTCGGATTATTTTGTTCTACTTTATGGCCATGTATTTTCACTTTGGCTATTGCAGGTCTTGGAAAATTTACAAACCAAGCTTCCAGTTATTTAATTATGATGATAATGGGTGGTGGTTTCATTAGTTTACTGCAAGGCTGGTTGGCATCTGATAATTTGTTAGGCATTCAGTGGAGTTATTTAGTAGGCGTTGCCTGTTTTGCCTATTTAGCATTTTACGGATGGAAAGCAAGTTCCATTCTGAAATCTCAGGGGATTGATTACGATAACAAGAGTGAAGCTTCTCACTAATGAACGAATTTAAACATAACAGCGAAGAAAATTATATTGAGATTATCCAACGCCTTGTAAAAGCACTTGTTGTTCTTCTTGTTATTATTGTTATTCTTCTGGTGTTTTTAATTTGGGGTGTACCGGTTCCTAAAAAAGAATTGCCAAAAAAAGATACACCTCCTAAAGCCGATACTTCTTCTGAAAAATCAAAAGCGGATGTGTGGATGGCTCCTGATACTTCAAACATTAAATCAGAAAAAAACGCTGCGCAAATAATTTATGGTCGTGAATTAATTGCAAACACTTCTTTTTATCTCGGACCACAAGGAAAAGTTCAGCACAACAGCAATGGAATGAATTGTCAGAATTGCCATTTAGAAGCAGGCACAAAACCATTCGGAAATAATTACAGTGGCGTTGCCTCCACTTATCCAAAATTCCGCGAACGCTCAGGAGGAATGGAAAATATTTACAAACGTGTGAACGATTGTTTCGAAAGAAGTTTAAATGGAAAAGCACTCGATACGTTAAGCAACGAAATGCAAGCTATCGTTTCTTATATTAAATGGCTCGGAAAAGATGTTCCTAAAGGCGAAAAACCAAAAGGCGCTGGATTAACTGAACTCGCTTTTCTTGACCGTCCTGCCGATCAGGTAAAAGGAAAAACAATTTACATGTTGAAATGCAAAACCTGTCACATGGAAAATGGCGAAGGTAAATTAAACGAAGGCGGACTAACGTACCAATACCCTCCTCTTTGGGGCGATCACAGTTATAATAATGGAGCAGGACTTTACCGGCTTTCGCGATTTGCAGGTTATGTAAAATCGAACATGCCCCAAAATACAACATTTGATGCTGCGCAATTAAGCGATGAAGAAGCCTGGGATGTTGCAGCTTTCGTGAATTCGCAACCCCGCCCGGAAAAAGATTTGAGTAAAGACTGGCCAAAAATTTCCGGGAAACCTGTTGATCATCCTTTTGGTCCTTACGCAGATAAATTTACAGAACAACAACATAAGTTCGGCCCATTTGGACCGATTGCCGATGCAAGAAAGAAAGTAAAAAAATAAGCCGCAGATTTCGCGGATTAACGCAGAATATTTGAATAAAATTTTGTAACATAGTGTACTAAAAAAATAACCCGTCCAGGTTTTATCAAACTCACAAGAAACATCTGTGATACTCTGTGAAATCTGTGGCTCAACAAAAAAACAAATGAATATTTTAACACAACCCTGGCCCTGGTATATCGCAGGTCCGTTAATTGGATTAATGGTTCCGTTTTTATTGCTCATGGACAATAAAACATTCGGTATCTCGTCCTCACTCCGTCACTTTTGCGCCATGTGCATTCCAACCAAAGCAAAATTTTTTCAATACGACTGGAAAGCCGAAAGCTGGAATTTGATTTTCGCTCTGGGAATTGTTATTGGCGGTTTAATTGCCGGTTATTTTTTCGCTAATCCCAATCCGGTCGCTTTATCTGAATCAGCAATCGAAAGCATGAATAAATTAGGAATTAAAGATTATTCAGGACTCATTCCATCAGAGATTTTTAATTTCTCTTCGCTTCTCACTTTGAAAGGATTTTTACTAATTGTTGTAGGTGGATTTTTTGTTGGCTTCGGAACACGTTACGCCGGCGGTTGTACTTCGGGTCATGCGATTATGGGTATGTCGAATTTACAATGGCCTTCCTTAGTGGCAACCTGTTGTTTTTTTGCGGGTGGTTTATTAATGACCTGGGTTATTCTTCCATTACTTATGAATCTTTAATATTTAAAATTATGAAATATTTAAAATTTTTGTTGCTTGGTACCGTTTTCGGATTTATTTTAATTAAAGCCGAAGTTGTTTCCTGGTTCCGTATTCAGGAAATGTTCCGTTTCCAATCTTTTCACATGTATGGCGTGATTTGTTCGGCTATTGCCGTTGGTATGCTTTCCGTTTTCCTTATTAAAAAATTTAAAGTGAAGTCCTTCTCAGGCGAGGAAATTAAAATAGAAGACAAAAAATTCAATAAAGGGAATGTTATTGGTGGGTTAATCTTTGGATTAGGCTGGGCCATGACGGGCGCTTGTCCCGGGCCCTTATACGCTTTAATCGGAAGCGGCTTACCAATTGTGATTGTAATTTTGTTAAGTGCGGTATTAGGAACTTATTGTTACGGTTGCTTAAGAGAAAAATTACCACATTAATATTATGAGTGACAAAAAATGCAATAACCCCAATTGCAACTGTTCTTGTCACCACGAACCGTTGGAAAATGCTGATACAAAAAAAACGGCTCACGATTCCGAGCGGCGCGATTTTATTAAATACCTCGGTTTGGGCGCAGTTGGTTTAGGATTAGGTCCTGCCATCACTTATTGGTTGCGCGAAGAAGGAAAGATTAATGAGATTGTAAAAAACCCTGCCATCCTAAAAGGAAAAGCAAACCGCTTCACCATTTTGCATACATCCGATATGCACGGACAATTAGATGTGCACGACGAGTTTTTTTGGGAAAACGGGAAGCCGGTGTTTAAAAAACGTGGCGGCTTTGCCCATTTAAAAACCATGGTGGATGAATTACGGAAACAAAATCCCTTGAATACTTTATTGGTTGATGGTGGTGATTGTTTTCAGGGAAGTGCTATTGCATCATTAACGATGGGAATGGGCATTGTTCCGATTGCAAATAAATTAAATTACGATTTGGTTTTGCCCGGTAATTGGGAAGTGGCGTATGGAAAGCAAATGCTGATGCACGACATGA
>JAHEYE010000164.1:0-4664 GCA_023251695.1 Sphingobacteriaceae bacterium
CGACCATGAATATAGACGTGAAAATTTTTATCCAATTTCACTACACTGCGCATGTATTTCTGGTTTTTCTTAACGGCAGTAGGGGAGACTTCAAATTCGTCAATAGCCGTTAAATCCAAGCGCTCGCTAAAATCTTTACGGTAATCTTTAAATGCTTTTATTAATTCAGGCTGAACCATCACGTCTTTTTCAAATTCTTTGATGTTGAATTTATCGCGCTCTTTAAAATAAGAAGCGCTTTTGTTCAACATCATCATCTGGTCTTCTTTTTTTACGTTATTGTCTTCCGTTAAAATCTCTTCACAAAAACCACGGCAACTCTCAATAAAGTTACTGGTGTGATAATAGGCGTTTTCGGTTAAAGTGGCATTTAAAAAATCAAACTCCCAATACAAAGCACATTCAGCAACTTTATTATTGGTGTCGACAATGCTCATTTTGTAACCTTTTTTAGCTTCGGTGTTATAAATCAAACATCCTTTATCTAATTTATTAATATCAATACCGGTATCAGTATCCACATCAAAATTATCCATGTGCTGGTACACTTTTAAAAACGTTTCTTTGTTTTCTGTTTTAAATAAACCCAGACTGTCGCACAATTCTCCGTCAACAATTACATCTTTAAAATAGCAAACGTAAAACTCACCGCCTTTAATTTTAGGGTGCATGCTTTGGTCGTACAAATGCTCTGCAATTTCTTTCGAATTTTTCACAAAGCTTCTTTTCGATTCAAAAATGCCTTCGCTTAAATCTTTAACGCCTTTTAATTTAAACTCACTTTTGTTTTTGAACTTATAATAAATATCCGTTTTAAAGGGTGTTTGAAAATAGCGGAGGATAGTTTCTTTCACAAAATCATCCTTAAACTCAAAGCAATTTTCGCTTAAAGTAAGTTCTTCACCCAGGCCTTTATTTCCTACATAGTGAATGATGAAATGGCTTAGTTGTGCTCTCGAAAAATCAATCATATATCCGGTTTCTAAAGCCCTAAATGTAATGGAATGTTAGCACAGGCTTTTAACAATATTTAAACAAAATAAATGATAAGCGGTTAAATTCACGTAACCCGGGGTAGTAATTATGCGTTACAATCAGTAAATTTGTTATAGACCTAAATTCCGTATTATGAAAAAGAGCCTTTTGTTAATCGCTGTTGTTGTAGCCCTTTCATCTTTCACTATTTATAAATTTGTTTCAGCACGCCATTTGTTTTTAATGGAGCGCCTGATGGGTGCGCTTACTAATTTACATTACCGCCCTGTTACCGTAGATGATGCATTCAGCGAAAAAGTATATAACCTTTACATTAATAAACGCTTAGATCCAACAAAAAAATTCTTACTGCAATCGGATGTTGATCAATTAGCGAAATACCGCCGCAGTATCGATGATGAGATTAATGCTGTTTCAACAGGAACCTCAAAGTTCGAATTTTATAATTTATCGGTTGAATTATATATAAAACGCCTTAAGGAACGCGAAATCTGGTATAAAGAATTACTCGCCAAGCCGTTTGATTACGCAAAAGAAGAAGAATTTGAGAGTGATTATGAGAAAGCCAAATTTAGTACTGATGAGGCAGCTGCAAAGGACGAATGGCGCCGTTTGTTAAAGTACCAGGTTATCGCAAAAATTGACGAAGCTTTAAACAGACAGGAAAAAGCAAAGGAAAAAAGTGATACAACTGTAAAAATTTTGTCGTTTGATAGTTTAGAAGTAGATGCACGCCGTAAGACTTTAAAAGCGAATGCAACTTATTTTAAACGCTTAAATAAAGTAAAGGAAAAAGAACGTTTTGCCAATTATTTGAATTGCATCACCGGTATTTACGATCCGCATACCGAATATTTTGCGCCTGTAGATAAAAAGAAGTTTGATGAGGCCATGAGTGGACAATTCGAAGGTATTGGGGCACGCTTACAGCAAAAAGACGATGGTGCTTTGAAAATTACTGATATTCTTCTTGGTAGTCCGAGTTATAAACAAGGTGAATTGAAAAAGGATGATGAGATTTATAAAGTAGCCCAAGGAACAGCAGAGCCGGTAGATATCACCACAATGGAAATCGATGATGCCATTTTATTGATCAAAGGAAAAAAAGGAACAGAGGTCCGCTTAACAGTGAAAAGACCGAATGGCGAGATGAAGGTAATTCCTATTACACGGGATATTGTTGAAACAGAAGAGACGTATGCGAAAGCAGCCATTCTTAATAATGGCAAAAAGAAGATCGGATACATTTATCTCCCTACCTTCTATGCAGACTTCACTAAAAACGGCGCTCACAAATGCGCGTCTGATATGCGTAAAGAAATTGAAAAGCTAAAAGCCCAGAACATTACCGGATTAATTGTTGATTTACGTGATAATGGTGGGGGTTCTCTACAGGAAGTTGTTGAAATGGCAGGATTATTTATAAGCAAAGGTCCTGTTGTGCAGGTCCGTGGTAAGAACGATATGAGTATGATTATGGAAGATTACAATCCGGATATTGCCTGGAACGGTCCTCTTTCAGTTATGGTTAACCGTAACAGCGCGAGTGCTTCGGAAATTTTAGCTGCTGCGATGCAAGATTATAAGCGGGCTATAATTGTTGGTACACCTTCATTCGGAAAGGGTACTGTGCAATCGTTCGTGGATTTGGATCAACAATTAATTCCGCAAATGGATAGTTTGAAACCATTAGGACAAGTAAAAATCACAATGCAGAAATTCTACCGCATCAATGGTGGTGCCACACAGCTAAAAGGTGTTACGCCTGATGTTGTTTTCCCTGACCCTTATGCTTTTTTTGATACAGGCGAGAAAGACATGGATCATCCAATGGATTGGGACGAAATGGCTAAAGCTAATTACTCTTACTTCACTTATATTGATTACGATAAAGTGAAAAAAGCGAGTGAATTGCGGACAAAAGTAAATCCGACCTTCAAATTAATTGAAACCGAAGCGAAGGAATTGAAAGCAAAAAAGGATGATACAAAATATAATTTATCGTTAGATAAATACCGCGCCGAGCAAAAAGAATGGCGTGAACAAAACAAAAAATACGAAAACCTGAAGAAGGAAATAAAGGATTTTAATGCTGAATTATTAAAAGTGGATATTACCAGATATTCTGCTGATACTACACGTTTAGGCCGTGAAAACCGTTGGGCTAAAAATCTCTCAAAGGATGTGTATGTTCATGAAGCCAGTAATATACTAGCCGATATGAAATCGGGCGATGTTGCCTCTATGGTAAGTACTAACCCAAAATAGGGGGTTTTTCGCGATTCAAAAGCTTAAAATATACTAAACCGTTGTTTAGCTAAAGTATATTTATTTACTTTAACAAGATACTTTATACAAAGAAACATGAAAAGAATAATTGTAGCAATAGCAGTTTTATTTGCAGCCATTGTAAATGGACAGGAAGCAAAACGTCCTGATAACTGGTTCAACCTTGATCCTGCAAATGATAAAGTAAACGGTGTCAGCACCGAACGTACTTACGCCGAATTATTAAAAGGCAAAAAATCCACGACGATTATTGTTGGGGTATTGGATAGTGGCGTTGATTACATGCATGAGGATTTAAAAGATGTAATGTGGAACAACCCCGGCGAGATTCCCGGCAATGGCATTGATGATGATAAGAATGGGTATATAGATGATATCCATGGTTGGAACTTTATTGGTGGGAAAGACGGAAACAATGTAGAGAAAGATAATCTGGAGCTAACACGTTTGTACCGTTATTACAAACCTAAATACGATGGTAAAACCGAAAAGGATTTAAAATCGAAACAGGAGAAAAAAGAGTTTGAATTATATACAGCCGTTAAGGAAGATTATAGTAAACAAAAGGAAGAATATGAGAGCACCTTAAATCAATTAAAGTTTTTTCAGGAAGGAATAGGTGAAGTTATTAAAGAAATAAAAGCGAGCGGTGTTGAGAAAATTGACATGGAAGCTGTGAAGAAATATGATCCTAAAGAGCAAAAACAAAAACAAGGAAAATTTTTATGCATGACTATGCTACAGCAGCAGGGTGGAACTTTAGACGAATTAATGGATGATATTAATGAAGGCTACGAACAAATAAATAGTCTGGTTAATTCTTCTTTAAATCTCGATTTTGATCCGCGTTCAATTGTTGGTGATGATTACCTGAATAGTAATGAAAAATATTATGGCAATGGTGATTGCAAAGGACCTTTTTCTTTTCATGGAACTCACGTGGCCGGTATTATTGCTGCGAGCCGTAAGAACGGAGTAGGGATGGATGGAATTGCTGATAATGTAAAGATCATGAGTGTACGTTGCGTGCCTAATGGTGATGAGCGGGATAAAGATGTTGCCAATGCAATTCGTTATGCAGTTGATAACGGTGCCGTAATTTTAAATATGAGTTTCGGAAAAAAATACAGCTGGGATAAAAAAGTAGTGGATGATGCCGTAAAATATGCCGAAAGCAAAGGCGTATTATTAATTCATGCAGCCGGAAATGATGGAATTGATATTGATGTAAACACACATTACCCTTGCAAGAAATTTGATGGAACAAAAAAACAAGCCTCCAATTTTATTGATGTGTCTGCATTAAGCTGGAAAGCCGGCGAAAAATGCGCAGCCCCTTTTAGTAATTATGGTAAAAAGACCTCCGATTTGTTTTCGCC
>JAHEYE010000164.1:4764-7890 GCA_023251695.1 Sphingobacteriaceae bacterium
CGTCATGCTGACCGCCGAAGGCGCTAGTCAGCATCTCAAAAAAGCCCCAACAAATGTTGGGGCTTTTTTGTTTGTATTAACGTAAATACAACATCTCCCTGTACTTCGGCAACGGCCATGTTGCGTCATCAACAATGTTTTCCAGTTTGTCAACGTTGTAACGTATGTCTTCAAAATAAGCTTTTACTTTTTCGCAATAAGCGTTGGCTTGTTTTTTAGCGCCCTCTAAATTATTAGCTTTTTTGCGTTCTTCTGTCATGTCATATGCCGCCTTTTTGATAGATGCAACGCGTTCGCTGATTTCTTTAATTAATTCAATTTGCGTATCGCTTGCTTTTTTATAAGCATCACCGGCTAAAATATTTTTCAAACCACTTACATTATCCACCAGAACTTTTTGGTAATTGATAGCCGCCGGAATGATCTGGTTCTCCACCATCTCAGCCATGATACGGCTTTCGATTTGAATTTTCTTAGTATAAGTTTCTAAACTAATCTCATAACGAGCTTCCTGTTCACGATGCGTTAAAATACCTTGTGATTCAAACATGTCTAATGTTTTTTTCGAAATCATCGCTTCTATAGCTCCCGGTGTAGTTGCAATATTAGTTAAGCCGCGTTTTTTAGCTTCCGCTTTCCATTCATCGCCGTAACCATTTCCTTCGAAACGGATCTTTTTGCTGGCAATAATATATTTTTTGAGGATTTGGAAAATTGCTTCATCTTTCTCCACCTTTTTATCCATTAAAGCATCCACTTCTTTTTTGAAAGAAACTAATTGCTCCGCAACAATCGCATTTAAAACCGTCATTGGTCCGCCGCAATTTTGTGAAGAACCAACAGCACGGAATTCGAATTTATTTCCTGTAAAGGCGAAAGGTGAAGTTCTGTTTCTGTCAGTATTATCTAGTAAAATATCCGGAATTTTTCCGATGTTGAGTTTTAAAGCTGTTTTTTGTTCAGGACTCATTTTACCACCATGAACAGATTTCTCAACTTCATCTAAGGCTCTTGATAATTGTTCTCCTAAGAAAACCGACATAATAGCGGGAGGCGCTTCGTTTGCACCCAAGCGGTGATCGTTATTAGCTGAAGCGATCGATGCGCGTAAAAGATCCGCATGTTCATGAACGGCCATAACAGTGTTCACAAAAAAAGTAAGGAACTGTAAATTGGTTTTAGGCGTTTTGCCCGGGGATAATAAATTTTTTCCTGCGTTAGTGGCAAGACTCCAGTTATTATGTTTTCCGCTTCCGTTCACACCTGCATATGGTTTTTCGTGAAGAAGAACACGGAAGTTATGACGGATGGCAACTTTTTCCATCACATCCATCAATAATAAATTGTGATCAACTGCTAAATTAGTTTCTTCAAAAACAGGAGCACACTCAAATTGCCCGGGAGCAACTTCATTATGTCTTGTTCTTACCGGAATACCTAATAAATGCGATTCGTATTCAAAGTCGCGCATGTAAGCTGCAACTCTTTCAGGAATTGATCCCCAGTAATGATCTTCTAATTGTTGTCCTTTTGCCGGTGCATGTCCGAATAAAGTCCGTCCGGTTTGTTGTAAATCGTAACGGATATTATATAATGCAGAATCAATTAAAAAATATTCCTGTTCCCAACCTAAGGTCGCCACAACTTTGGTTACGTTTTTATCGAAGTATTGACAAACTTCTGTTGCAGCTTTATCTAAAGCGCTGAGCGATTTTAATAAAGGCGTTTTAAAATCTAAGGATTCGCCGGTATATGAAATGAAAATGGTTGGAATACATAAAGTTTCTCCCCAGATAAATGCCGGTGAAGTGGGGTCCCATGCTGTATAACCACGTGCTTCAAAAGTATTACGGATACCGCCACTTGGGAAAGAAGAAGCGTCCGGTTCTTGTTGTACTAATGCATTACCGCTAAAACGTTCAATAGCGCGACCTCCTGCAATTGGTTCAAAAAAACCATCGTGCTTTTCCGCAGTGGCGCCTGATAATGGTTGAAACCAATGCGTGAAATGCGTAACGCCTTTACTTTGCGCCCATGCTTTCATACAAGCCGCAACCTGGTCGGCCATTTTACGGTCGACGATGGTTCCCTGATTCATGGATTGCTGAATGCTTTCAAAAGCTTCTTCTGAAAGGAATTCGCGCATGGCGTCGAGACCAAAAACATCAGATCCGTAATATTGGGATACCGGTTTATCGGTTTTGTTGATTTTTACTGGGATGCGTTGTGCCACATCCTGCATGGCTAAAATACGGCGGTTTGTCATAGTTTTCGTGAATTTTTGACAAATGTATGTATTTTTAGGGGGGTGTCAAGCAGTTTTATTAACTTTTTTATAACATGAGGTCATTTTTTAGGGGGGGTGTCGCGATTTTATATGATTTTTCATAAAAAAGTCGACATACTCAACTAAAATATGGCTTTAATAAATAAAAAGGCTGATTGGTCATATAATTTTAATAGTCTTTTAATGATGCATTAGTTTTGATAAAAATTAAAACCATGAAAAAACTTTTACTTGCTTTTATTTTAATGACCTCGTTTGCTAATGCACAAACCGCAGGATGTAACGCAGGTTTTACCCCAATAACCATTTGTTATCCTAACCAAACCAAGGTGATACCTATCGGAGCACAAACCGATATGATTTATTTGTGCGGAACAAATTCTGTAGTTTGGGATACATTCAACCCGCCTTCCATTAAATCCCGCAACGTATTTGTAAACGCAGGAGCTGTTTATAATATCAAAAGTACAGCCGGAAATCATCAGGTAACTATTTATGCAAAGAGCGGTTCTACTGTAAATATTATGGCAGGAACTAACCTTGCTTTCATGACTGTATATAATAAAGAGATTGGTGCAACTTTAAATAATGCAGCAAGCTCCGGAACGCTATCCAACAACACTTGTTCGGTAATTACCGGTCCCTCTGTTAACTGTACGCCAGCCGGCATAACTGAAAACCAAAGCATCACACTTGAAACAAGTATTTGGCCAAATCCTTCGAACGGAAAAATTTATATCAATGCTTTAGTTGCGGATAAAGCACCAGTTTCGTTGAATGTGATTAACCAGTTAGGTGAAGTTATCTTAACCGAAGAATATCTAAACAACGGTAAAAAA
>JAHEYE010000028.1:0-3408 GCA_023251695.1 Sphingobacteriaceae bacterium
CATTTAAACCTTGGTTAATCGCAGATTGAATGCCTGAAAAATTATTTGCTGCACCGCCATTTTGATTAAAATAAACAGAATGTGTAGTGGTCCCGGCCAAGACAATTGTTTTGGGCATACCTGCTGCGCCATAAGAAGACATACTCACACTTGCACTAGAAAAGGCTTTAATGTTCATAGCTACATTGGTATCACACCAAAGTTGTAATGAAGAACATGCGGTATTAGCATAGTCATCAGCTATATAATAAACTACCTGACCCGGATTGGATGCAGAAAAACTCTGTACGGCATTATAAGCCGTTATTGCCTTAGCTGTACAGTTTGAACAAGGCATTACCCAGGTTATTACAACTACTTTACCGGCATTTAACTCAGTAAAAAGATCATGATTGTTGCCACTGCAATCATTTACATTAAAATTTGTTGCTGTTTGAGCAGAACAGAAAATTGCGCTTAGCGTAAATAATGAAAGTAAAAGTTTTTTCATATTAATTAATTTTTAGTAGTTTTTTTGTTTCAGTTCTTCCTGAATTGAATTTAAGATTGAGAAAGTATTCACCGGCTGGTATGGTTTCAATTGTTAAATATGAGTCTTTTCCTTCAATACTTCCTTCTTTTACAGCACAACCCCTAACATCATACAGGGTAAAAGAAAATTTCTCCACTGAATTATTGGTAAAATAAATTTTATCCCGTACGGGGTTAGGGTAAATTGAAACAATATCTTTTTCTTTGCTTACCTCTTTAATACCTACGCCATCCAAATAATTTTTGATAGCCGATTTAATTGCAACTGTATCTGAAAAATCGAAAATAAATTTCTTATCAAAACTGTAAATAAGCGAATGAGAAGGTCCGGCGGCAATCACAATAAACGTCATTGGGGAAGCGCTACAGTACGCGGAAAGCTCTGCCGAACAACTATCGAACTGAGCGTCCATTCCTGTACTGGCCATATTTACTCCACAGGTATTGCCCCAAAAATCCATGTAAAAAGTCTTCAATCGCCCCGGATAACTAATTGCGTATTGGTTCTTTAAGTTGCTAAAAAAACCGGCTGCGTCAGTACAAGAAGAACAGCCCATCCCAAATTCCATAACAACCACCTGATTTGAATCTAAGTAATCAAAAAGATGCCATGTTTTATTGTTACAGTCGGTTTTGGACCAATCAAATGCCTGAGCTAATACAGTTGAGGTACTGTAAAAAACAAAAAAAAGAATCAATAGAGGTTTGAACAATTGTTTCATTTAACCTTGATTTACATAGGTTGAAGATACGGCAAAATTATGAAATTAACAAGAACGCAAGAGTGACGAAGTGTGACCTGCAAAACACTTAAATAGCTTTCAAACAGTTGAATTATAGCCTTTGATAACCCCCAAATGAGATGTGCTTAAAGTACCTCGATTCCTAAAGAGTCCGATAAATTGTCTGTCAAGCCCTCCTTAACTCAATTAAAAATCCCGCTATGTAGGATTTTTTGTTTTAGGACGGAATGGAAGAATCAGCGAAGCTGATCGGTCAGCTGCCACTTCATGGGAGAGGTTACTTAAGGTTTATGATACAACTAAAACACCTAAAATTATTTTAGAAAATTCAAAACCGCCCCATAAGTTTTTGACTTACGGATAAGTATTTTTCTATCTTTGCCGTCTTATTACATATGATTAATGTTAATCGCTAAGGCATATACATTCTCCTCCAAAGAGCCACAGAATTTTTTAGAAAGGTTTGACCTCGGGCATACGAAAATATTCAAACGGTCCGACGGTATTATTGAGGTGCTTTGTGCAGATAGTGTTGTTTATGATATCCCCCATATTATCGAAAATCACAACTGCATGCAAAAATTGGCGAATGGGGGCAAGGTAATTAAATTGACCCTTGCTGGTAAGGACACAAGCATCACTGTTGAGCTAAGAGATTATCTGGCTTTTGGATATCATCATACTTTTATAGCAGCGGAATGTTTTTTAATAGATTCACTTGCCCAACGCATCATCGCTAATTTTTATTTCAAGGTTCATAAACCTAAAGTACCCATGCAGTATTTTTCTTTTAAAGACCGCGCTCTCGCTGAAGAGTGGCTGAACAATTATAAAAGTAAAGTATAACTATAAAGGTTATTTGGTCTGTAAATTTCCTCAAATTCCTTTAGTAGTTGTTCCTGTGTTTAATGGTTATTACTTCTTTTATCCCCATTATTTTCTATCTTAGTTGAAGTTTTATGCGGGCAGCAATATTATTTATTTTTTTAGCAGGAAATCTGTTGTCGCAGAGGCCGGCTAAACTCACCTTTAACCATATTGTCAAGGATGGTGTCCTGTCAAAGTACACCATTTATTCAATGACGGAAGATAATCAGGGCTTTATGTGGTTTGCAACAAAAAACGGATTAGTGAAGTACGATGGGATAGGTTATAAAATATTCGGTCATAATATCAATGACACTTCTACTTTTGAGACCAACGAAATCCGTTATGTTATGAAATGTAAGAACGGCAAATTGTGGGTATCGGCAGATGGAATCGGACTTTATGAGTTCGACCCTATAACGGAAAAGAAAACACTTTATAGGAATGCGTACCGTCCAATATCAACTAACAGAATCTCGCAGATTACAGAATCACCGGATGGTAAAGAACTTTATCTGGCAACCTATGGAGGCGGGTTCAATATTTTTAATAAGACATTAAAAACATTTAAGACATTTATTTATTCAGATTCCTCTAAAAGTACTGTCTTGGCCAATTCCTTTATTAATGTTCAATTCGATTCAAAAGGAAATGCATGGATCTGTAACCGGCATAATTGGTTAACTAAATATGAACCTGCAACCGGAAAATTCACTAATTACCCGTTCACAAAAGACCTAAGCCACGAAAATTATCTGGCGGGAATTGCCGTATATAGTGATGATATCATTTACGTCGCGGCTCCCAATTATGCATACGAGTTCAATACAAAAACCGAATCTTTCAGAAAATTTACACATGATGCAAAAGATCCATTTTCCTTGGCTAATAGTAATCCACACGGCGTATTCATCACTTCCAAAAAGCAGATATTCTTTTCGCTGGAAGGCGGTATCTTGGATGTGATGAATCATGAAACAAGAAAATGTGAGCATTATCAGCACGACGTTAATGATCCTTATTCTTTAACATATAACATGGACATTAAAACTTTTTACGAGGATTCACGTGGGATTGTTTGGATAGCATTTGATAAAGCAGGAGTAGATGTGATTTATCCGCCTTCTTTTAATTATTCGCTATGGCGTGAAGATAAGTCAAGGAAGGATTCAACGATCATAGGAGATAATGTTTTTAGTTTGTTTGCGGAGCAGGGACCTGAAATATGGATAGGAACTTATGGAAATGGCATTTCTTGTTTGGATAT
>JAHEYE010000028.1:3508-31764 GCA_023251695.1 Sphingobacteriaceae bacterium
GTGAAGATAAGTCAAGGAAGGATTCAACGATCATAGGAGATAATGTTTTTAGTTTGTTTGCGGAGCAGGGACCTGAAATATGGATAGGAACTTATGGAAATGGCATTTCTTGTTTGGATATAGAGAAAAACAAATTCAGGAATCTGTTTCAAAACGATAAAGATCCGACTACCATAAGCAGTAGCCTTATTTATAGTTTTTACCGTACCAGGGATGGTTATTTGTGGGCTTGTACTGAAGGTGGACTGAATAAGATTAATACCAAGACTTATAAGGTAGAGGGAAGGTATTTTACAATTTGGGATGAAGCGGAAAAAGGAGAAAAGTATTCGCGCACTCATCGCACTTCTAAAATGTGGGAAGATGAAAAAAGTAATTTTTGGGTATCCGTCATAGGTGGAGGGCTGATGTACGTTAATACAAAGACCTGGGACTTCGAAAGATTCCGTTTTAAAGAAAGCGATAGCACCACTATCAGTGACAACAGGATATTTGATATGGTGTATGATAAAATAAACAATGCCTTATGGCTCGCAACCTACAATGGCGGCTTATGTGAATTCAATTTAAAGACCAGGAAAGTAAAACGTCATATTTTCAACAAAAAAAGACCTCAAGGTTTAAGTTCTAACTGGTGCGTTAGTTTAAAGATCGATTCATTAACAAAAATGTTGTGGATCGCTACTGAAGGAGGATTGAACGGGATTGACCTTAAAGCGTATTCCGCCGACCGGAAAAATCCTGTTTTCTTTCATTATACACAAAATGAAGGCCTGCTTGATAACACTGTTCTCTCTGTTCTCCCGGATGGACGAGGAAATCTTTGGTTAAGTACCGAAAAAGCGATCTATCATTATTATCCACCGCGTAAGGTGCATGGGACATTAGATGAAAAAGATCATCCGAATGGTTTGATAAAAATTTATAACAAGGCCAATGGCATACCGCTCAATAGTTCTTCTCCGCTGGCAGCGGTCTATTCACCATTTGATAAGAGGGTTTATTTCGGAGATGCCGGCCTCTGTGCATTTAATCCTGATTCAGTTTTCGAGAATAAGATCATGCCAAAAGTTTATATAACCTCAATAAAATTATTTGATAAATATATTTATGGCGATACAGCGGCATTTGAAACGAAAACCCTTACTTTGAAATATAACCAAAACTTCTTGTCATTCAGTTTCGCGGCTCCGGGTTATTTTTTCCCGGAAAATAACCGTTTAGCTTACAAACTCGAGGGCGTTGAAGAGAAATGGAATTATTGTGGTTTAAAGAATGGTGTTGACTACACTAATCTTGACCCGGGAGAATATATTTTCAGAGTGAAAGCTGCGAACAATGATGGGTACTGGAACGAAAAAGGAGCGGTGGTATTCATCACTATTTCTCCTCCATTTTGGAAAACCAAATGGTTCTATGTTCTTGTAGCGGTCTTATTCCTACTTACGATTTATCTGGTGATTCGTTTCCGCGAGAGAAAATTGAAAAAAGAGAAAATTATATTAGAAGAAAAAGTGTCACTTCGCACCCGGGAGCTTAAGGAGGAAAAGGAAAAAGTGGAGCTTCAGAAAAATATCATAGAGGAAAAACAAAAAGAGATTGTTGATAGTATCCGATACGCCAAACGCATCCAAAAGGCCCATCTGCCGACTGACAATTATATCGTTAAGGTCATGGACCGTTTCCGTAAGAAGTGATTATCTTTAAGCGTTACTTTAATTTGTAGGAATATATTCTAAAGAGGCTTTAGTGTCTTGTGTGGCGGTTTGCCGGTTTCAACCGAAGTTTTCTTTGTTTTTATTGTCGAATTCGGGCCGGGCTTCTGTTTCGTTATCGCACTCTTTGTTTTGCCTGACTTAAATTTTTGTTTTTTTCTTGAAGCTTTTTCCATTTTCATTCCATCTTCCGCTTTTTTTAATTGAGTCTTTGGATATTCTTCCGAATCAATCATGTTAATTGCCATTTCATAAAACGTTTTGGCTAACGAATAATTCTTGTTTTCCATTGCCAAATCCCCAAGCTTGTTAGCTGTACAAAATTTTTGGATGAGTTTGTAATCACCATCATAAATATTTGTTCTCAGGTATTCGTTTTTCCTGGGTGATGTTACCGAAGGTTGATTTAAACCAATATTTTCCATCCCTTTTTTTGGTTTCGACATGAGTATGCCTACGATATCAATTGAAGGTTTAAAATTAGCATCTTCTTTATTAGGAGGCGTTGTTTTTGTATTGACTGCGAATTTTTTTGGTTCATGCCCGGGATATTCAACCATCAGAACAAATTCTCCATTGGGTGGAACGTCCATTTCAAAATTCCCGGTTGCATCACTAGTTGCCTGTGAAACTACAGCGTCTCCTTTTAATAATTTTATTGAAGCACCGTTTAAAAATGTTTCGCTCTTCATGGCTTTCGAGGTGAGTAGCCAGTTCCTTAATTCAATTTTGCTCTTCAATTTAAGATTTTGAGCAAATCCTGCAAAACAGAACAGGAGTAAACCTGATAAAATAAATTTTGTAATAAATATTTTCATAATACGTTAAATTTTTCTTTTAAGCCTCCTTATTTCCTTTTCAAAGTGCTTATCAGTCGGCATGTGATTCTTCTGTATACGTTTCGCGTAACGGATACTATCCAGAATTTCCTTTTGCTTTTCTTCGATCATTTGTTTTTGATCGGATAATTGTTTTTCAGCCTTTTGTTTTGCCCTAACGAATTCGCTTATCAAATATGCGTTAAGTACCAGTGGAATGATAGCCAGGTAACGGAAAGGACCTATTTCAGGCGGATCGGCCAATTCAGGCGGGAAAAGGAAGAGAGAATAATTGGTAAGCGAATTGTAAACACCAAGACTATATAAAACAATTATACCAAACGAAATCCAGAAACCCCACCTCCGGTCCATAAGTAAATAACCACTCATTCCGAACAATAAAAAATAAAGTACGGCTTGCCTGGGCGCTTCTCCGCTGTCAATCACATAATGACCCCCTAACTGAAATAAAAAATTAGCGAGAAAGAAATAAGTAGCTTTTCTCACATTCGATGTGATTTTTATAACGATCAACACCATTAGCAAAGCCGTGAGAGTAGATACTGCCATAAACCAGTGGAAGGCAGAAATAGTGATAATAAAAAGATAAGGAATATTGGTGACAAGGAAGATAGCGGTAAAATTAAAGAGAACCTCTGCTTTCACCTGTTCAAAAACATCGTCGGTTTTTGCTAAGGCGCCGCCAATAAAATAATTTCTCAATGCTTTGAATGGATTCATTTAAGTTTGTTAAAAATGCGTTCTAGATATTTTGATGTTGGTAATAAACTTTGTTGTATACGTTTGGCATATTTAATACTGTCGATCATTTCTTTTTGTTTTTCTTCTATCATTCTCTTCTGGTGAACGACTTCAGTGGTTCTCTCTTTCACTTGCTTTTCGAGATTCTCATTCTGACTTTCAAGTATTTTTTGTTTTTCTTTTTCCTGCTCAATTGATTTGGCTGATAATTCTTCAACTTCAATCAGTTTTTTCTGTAGGTCTTTATTTGTTTTTGAAAACTGCCTTGCCAGGTACGCACTCATCGAAAGAGGGATACTCAATGTGGAAATTAATACCACAATTCCTACAATAGCTCCCTTCCAGCCGCCGTTGTTAAATAGAAATTCTGAGTGCCCTCCGGCGATCAAAAGTATGGCTGTGGTAAAGAAAACGATCGTTGTTATTACACCGGAGCCTAAGATCCAGGCGCCTTCTTTCTTTTTGTAAATGGAAACAATAATAACGCGTATAGGTTCAATAATAACGAAAAGAGTCAATAGATTACTTATGAAAGGAATCGGCATTTTTAATTTAAGGCTAATGATATAAGCAATCATCAATCCAACCCAAACCCACAATATTTTAAGAATTTTGGAATAGAAAATTGTGTAAAGCATAGCAAGTATCCCAAAAGAATAAAACAATGGTACAATCGGACTAAAGCTGATTATTGATCTGATCAAGCCAGGATTATGGGTTATCTGAGAAAAGGCCTGCACCATAAAGACCAATCCGAAAGCAAAGGCAAAAATGGTATAATAAAGATTGGATTTGTTTTCGGGATAGAAAATAAAGATGAGCAAATGTAAAATACCAAGGGCCAGGAAAAAGGCAAAATAAAATACCATGATTCCTTTATAAAAAAAACTATCGTTTCTCAAATAACTAATTGATTCGTTTAAGTCTCCGAGTTTTATTTCAAAACCTGCCGCAGGTACTAATTTTGATTCTGAATCTTGTATCGCATTTGTGTTGTGGTAACGTACCGCCAATAAATGCTCGCATCCTCCCTTAAAAATAAATGCACGTGGCTCATAGGAGGGATAATACATTTCATCTTTTATAATATCAGTCGCATCAATTTTGCCAAAGCTTGTGATTAATTTTCCGTCAAGATAAATTTCTGAGGCTCCTAGATGGTCGATCATAAAAGCAATTGGTTTATTCAGGAGCTGTGAATCCACATGTATCCTAAGCCTGAACCAACCGCAATTTTCAAAATAGCCTTTTGACGATTCTTTAAATATCAATTCGGTTGAGGAATACTTCCAGTCTTTGTCGTTGTAAGAAGTGTCGGCCCATTTGATATCATCACCTTTTTGGTATTTCCAGCAATGATTTAAAACAATGCCCGGAGCAACCGAATGAGTGGTAAGAGGGACAGTTAAGGTGGTTAATTTAAAAACAGAATCGGTTTGTGAAAATAAAGAAACAGCTAAAAAATTCAGCAGCCAAACACCGTATCTTCTAAAAAATAAATTCAAACCCTGCTTTTAAACTTTGCTCTTAAATTTTCCTTTACTTTTTCTAATATTTACGGCTACTACTTTATATTCGGGACACATAGCTTCACTGTCGTGTTCATCACCTGTAATAATGTTAAGCATCACTTCAGGGAAATGGAAGGTGGTACTTAAAATTCCCGGCTTCACCTCATCTGTAATTTTGGCTTTTACATCTACTTTTCCTCTCGGAGATTCGATACAAACCATATCACCATCATTTATCAAATGCTTTTTCGCATCTACAGGATGTACCATCACAACATCCTCAGTAAGAATTTTTACGTTGCCTGTCCTTCTGGTCATGGTACCGCAGTTGTAATGTTCAAGCTCGCGGTTAGTTGTAATTATATAAGGATATTCTTTTCCATTCTCTTTTGTTTCATTACTTTCTTTCCAATCGAAATAATGGAATTTACCTTTTCCTCTCTTGAATGTTTCAAGATGTAAAATTTCCGTATCTGAACCGTCTTTTAAAACGGGCCATTGTTTTCCGTTATCGCCTAATTCATCCCATTTAACGCCTGCAAAAAATGGAACAATCTGAGAAATTTCTTCCAACATTGTATCAGGTTCGTAGGGAGGTTGTGCAAATCCCATTTTGTTCATGATATCAACTACAATTTGCCCGTCACCTTTTGTTCCTTCTAAGGGTTCAACAACTTTTTGTACGCGTTGAATCCTTCTTTCGGCATTTGTATAAGTTCCGCTCTTCTCAAGGAAAGTGGCACCCGGTAGAACTACAGTTGCATATTTAGAGGTTTCTGTCATGAAAATTTCCTGAACTACTAATAAATCCAGATTTTCCATCGCAGCAATTACTTTATTGGTATTCGGATCGGTTTGCACAACATCTTCACCCATCAGCCATAATGCTTTCAGTTTTCCTTCGATGGAAGCGTCAAACATTTCAGGAATCTTTAATCCTTTACCAATCGGAATTGGTGTTTTATAAAAATCAGAATATAATTTATTCATTGCAGGATCGTATGTATCCATATAACCCGCACCCTGGTGAGGCTGACAACCCATATCTGCAGCACCTTGAACGTTATTTTGTCCGCGCAATGGATTTACACCAACACCTCTGCGGCCAATGTTTCCTGTTATCATGGCTAAATCCGAAATCAGCATCACCGTAAAAGTTCCCTGTGTATGTTCTGTAACCCCTAATCCGTGAAACGACATTGCGTTCGGTGCTTTCGCATAAGCGAGGGCTGCTTCCTTAACAAGATTCCTGTCAACGCCCGTTACCTTTTCCATTACATCAATATCGACCTTCAGAATTTGATTCTTGAAATCTTCGTAACCTTCAGTACGGTTATCAATGAATTCTTTTGCAACGGCTCCTTCGGTGATGATATAATACAACATCATATTGATGATCGCCACATTGGTACCAGGCTTCAATTGTAAATGATAAGTGGCATATTTCGCCATTTCTGTTCTGCGGGGATCAATTACAATGGAGGTTTTTCCCTTCATGGCAAATTGCTTGAGCTTCGCACCGGTTACAGGATGTGCATCCGTAGGATTCGCTCCTATAATCATGATACAATCGGTATATTTTATATCCTCAACCGAATTGGTAGCCGCTCCTGTTCCAAATGAACGCTGCATGCCTAAGGCTGTTGGAGAGTGACAAACCCTTGCGCAACAATCAATATTATTTGTCCCGATAACCGCACGGATAAATTTTTGTAATAAATAATTTTCTTCATTGGTACAACGCGCCGAGGAAATTCCTGCAATGGAATCCGGACCGTATTGTGATTTAATACTTGTTAATTTACCGGCAATAAAATCGTAAGCTTCGTCCCAACTCACCGGTTCTAGTTTTCCGTTCTTACGGATCATTGGTGATTTAATCCTATCGGCATGATTGTAAAATGAAAATGCAAAACGACCTTTTAAACAAGTATGGCCCTGATTTACTTCTGCAGTATAGGGCGCCTGTATGGATTTTACTTTTCCGTTTACCATCGAAACTTCCAGATTACAGCCTACACCGCAATAGGTACAAACAGTTCTTGTTTTTTTATCAGCAACTACAGATTTAGATTCGAATACATCGGAAATGGCTGAAGTAGGACAAACTTGTGCGCATGCACCACAGCTCACGCAATCCGAATCAAAAAATGAATTATCGAAACTTTTGATAATGTGAGAATCAAATCCTCTTCCTGCCATCGATAATACCATTTCTCCCTGCACTTCATCGCAAGCCCGAACGCAACGGAAACAATTAATACATTTTGAAAAATCGGAGGTCATGTAAGGGTGACTCAAATCTTTCTTTTTATCCAAATGGTTTTTACCTGATGGATAGCGTACATCGCGCACACCAACTTTGGCAGCAACCGTTTGTAATTCGCAATTATTATTGACTTCACAGGTTAAACAATCAAGCGGATGGTCGGTTAAAACCAATTCAATAATATTTTTTCTTAAACGGGTAATTCTTTCATTGTCGGTATAAATGAATGAATCAGCAATTACGGGTGTGTGACAAGAGGCCTGTACTTTTGCCGGTCCGTCTTTTTTCAGGGCTACATCCACGCTACAGACGCGGCACGAACCAAATGGATCGAGATTGGGTGCGTCGCAAAGCGTCGGCACTAATTCTTTTCCGAGATGCCTTCTAACGAAATTAAGGATAGTTTCCCCTTCGTTGATGGTGTATAATTTGTCGTTAATGTAAGCTGATGCCATGACAATTATTTTTTAAAGTAAGACGATAATTCTTTTTCAAAATAGTGCAATGCGTTTTTTATAGGGAGCGGTAATCCACCACCTAATGCGCAAAGAGATCCGGTTTCTAAAGTTTCTAATAAGTCATTCATTAATTTCAATTCAATTTTGTAATCTTCTTTTTGTGCTTTCTCCAATAATTCGGCTCCTCGTGTTGAACCTAGTCGGCAAGGAAAACATTTGCCACAACTTTCATGCGCGGTAAATTTGAAGAGATGCTCAATGTATTTTACAATAGGATAATCTTTAGGGATACAAACCACGGAGGCATGTCCTAATAAAAATCCTTCTTTCGCAAAGGAGTCAAAATCTACTGTAAGCGAATCAATTTTTGAAACAGGAACCAATCCGCCTAAGGGACCACCGATGTGCATTGCTTTAACCGGTGTACGGAAACCGCCGCCCAATTTTTTTATTACATCCTTCAATGGAGTTCCCATATCAACTTCATAAATCCCGGGTTTATTAAAAAAACCGTCTAATGAAATTAATTTTGTGCCGGTTGATTTTTGTGTTCCGATTGCAGCAAATTTCTTTCCGCCATTTTTCATAATGAAAGGAAGGTTTGCAAGCGTTTCTACATTATTTACTACTGTGGGTTTATTGAATAAACCTTGTTGGGTAGGATAGGGTGGACGAACACGTACTTCCGGTCTTTGTCCTTCAATGGATGAAAGCAATGCTGTTTCTTCACCGCATATATAGGCTCCTTGTGCTTTTATGACTTTGAAATCAAAATTGAAACCTGTGCCTAAAATATTTTTTCCTAAAAATCCTAGTTTGTGCAATTCGGCAACGCAATCCGAAATAATAGTAACCGATTCCGGATATTCACCTCTGATGTATACGACCCCGCTCGTTGCGCCTGTAATATAACCTGCAATCATCATGCCCATGAGTAATGAATGCGGACGCTGTTCCATGATATAACGGTCGGAATACGCACCCGGATCACCTTCATCAGCATTACACACGATGAATTTCATATCATCCTTCACATTTCTGCACGATTCTAATTTGAAGGCCATCGAGAATCCTGCACCGCCACGACCTCTTACACCTGAATCTTTTAATTCCGATAATAATTCTGTTGCCGGTCTTTTGATGGCATCGGCAAAAATCTTGTAATACTCGTTTACACTTCCATAATCTGCAGTTAAAATTCCCGCACCGCTGCTGCCAACATTGTACTTCTCTGCAGTTTTACTTCCTTTTTTGATTTTTGCAATGTTCTTAATGTCTTTCCCCGAATAATTCAAGCCGTTCACATGGAATGAACTGTTTTCGTGGCAGCGGCCCAGACAACACATTTCGCCAATTTCTTTTTCCTTATAGTGGGTGCTTAATTTTTTATAAAGACTTTTTTGAGTTCCGGCCGTCATACACGAGCTACCATTGCAGATGTAAACTTTCTTTCCTTTATTTTCAGGTCTTAGAAAATCGTAAAAAGAAACAGCTCCGTAAACAGAAGATTTTCCAACAAGAAATTCTTCACGTATTTTTTCTTGGTCTGCAATAGAAGGAGTTCCTGTTTTTTCTGCAGCAATTCCCAGCTCTTCAAATAAATTTTTAGAGAGCCCTTTTCGTCTGGATAAATCACTTAAGTTCTTTGACATATTTATTTGTTATTAACCTTGCCTGTACTTTCAGAGATCTTGTTTTTCTGAGCTACCTGCTGGGGATTTGAGTAAATAGTAAATTTATTAGTGCGGCAAAAAGCCATTAGTGTTATGCCTGATTCCTGTGCGTAATCAACCGCTAATGATGACGGTGCTGATACCGATGCCAGAAAAGGAATGTTAGCAGATCTGGCTTTACTTACGATTTCATAAGAAATACGTCCGCTCACTGTTATACATTTCGCCTGATTTATTTTTTTTGAATTAATAAGGTGACCGATTGCTTTATCAACGGCGTTATGTCTCCCGATATCTTCACGGATGCAAATAAGATCTCCGTTAATTGTAAAAGCTCCGGCTGCATGTGTTCCGCCCGATTGTTTAAATGTTTCTTGCTGAAGACTTACTTTATGAAACATCTGTTCGATATTATCAGGATTGAGGAGGTCTGAATTATTCACTTTCTCAAATTCCAGACCTTCAAGGTCAGTTTTTCCGCAAACACCGCAGGAAGAAGCAGAGATGACATTTCTTTTGCCTGCAAAATCTTTTAAAATTAATTTTTCAGGAACGGTAACATTAACTGCTGTGATATAACCGGATTCGTCTTTTGTAATTACGTCTATGTGCAAAGGATGATCCACGTCCCTGATAATATTTTCAGTAAACAACAAACCGCGCACTAGATCCATTTCACTACCGGGAGTTTGCATAGTTACCGTAAACGGAACTTCGTTGATGGAAATACTCAAGGCAACTTCAATTGCCAGAACATCTTCCACCTTCGAAAATTTCCCGCCTTGGTAAAATAAACCGCGGTAGTCTGCTATATTCATTGTTGTTAAGATAATCCAGTTATTTTTCCGTTAGCATCAATATCCATACCTTCAGAAGCAGGGACGGCAGGTAATCCCGGCATCCTCATCATTTCCCCTAAAATTGGGATAACAAATCCTGCACCTGCTGCAAATTCAAATTCACGGACAGTGATACTGAAATTCCTTGGTCGCCCGATCTTTGATTCATTATCGGAAAAAGATTTTTGAGTCTTAGCCATACATACGGGCATTTTATCATAGCCTAATTCTTTAATGGTTTTTAAACCTGCACGTGCTGCTGCTGTATACTCAATGTTATCTGCTCCGTAAATTTCTGTAGCAATTGTCTTAATTTTTTCTTCGATCGATAAATTCCAATCGTAAAGCGGTTTGAATTTATTTTTACCGCTTTCAATAACTTCCACAACAGCTTTAGCTAAATCTAAAGTGCCATCTCCGCCTTTAGCCCAACATTCGCTTAGTACACACTTTACACCTTTCGCCGAACATTGTGCAATGATGTAATCTGTTTCCTCTTTCGTATCGCTGATAAAACTATTGATAGCAACCACAGGTGATATTCCGAATTTCATGCAATTCTCTATATGTTTTTCGAGATTTTCAAATCCTTTCTTCACACGCTCTATGCTTGGGGTATTGTATTCTTCTTTTTTGGCTCCTCCATGATGGCGTAATGCGCGGACAGTAGCAACCAGAACAATTGCATCCGGCGCTAAATTACCATAGCCACATTTAATATTCATGAATTTTTCAGCTCCCAAATCAGCACCAAATCCTGCTTCTGTCACTACGTAATCACCAAGAGATAGTCCCATTTTCGTAGCAATGATGGTGTTAGTTCCCTGAGCGATATTGGCAAATGGTCCGCCATGTAAAATCGCAGGATTTCCTTCGAGTGTTTGTACTAAATTAGGTTTAATCGCATCTTTCAATAGTATCGCCATTGCACCTTGTGCGTTCAGATCTCTTGCGTAAATTGCTTTTTTATCAAAAGTAAATCCAACGAAAATATTTCCGAGCTTGGTTTTAAGCTCTTCGAAATTCTTTGACATGCAAAGAATGGCCATCACTTCAGAAGCAGGGGTGATATTAAACCCATCTTGCCGCGGAATACCATTAGCTGTGCCGCCTAAACCAATTACGATATCACGCAGCGAACGGTCGTTCATATCCATTACACGTTTCCATTTGATAGTGCGCGGATCGATATTGAGATTCCGGGTTTTACTCTGAATGTTATTGTCAATTAATGCAGCTAATAAATTATTTGCTTTTTCAATAGCGTTGAAATCACCGGTAAAATGAAGATTAATATCTTCCATTGGAATCACCTGCGAAAATCCTCCGCCGGCGGCACCACCCTTTATTCCAAATACAGGCCCCAATGATGGCTCCCGTAAAACTACAATGGTCTTTTTACCAATCTTATTCATTCCTTCAGTAAGTCCGATAGAAGTTGTTGTTTTCCCTTCACCTGCAGGAGTAGGACTGATAGCAGTAACTAAAACTAATTTTGCTTTCTTTATCTTATCTTCATTAATAAGCGTGAGAGGTAATTTAGCTTTGTATTTTCCATAATGCTCGAGATCATCAACACTGATATTAATTTTTTTAGCAATATTATTAATGTGATCGATCTTTGCACTCTGTGCGATTTCAAGGTCAGATAAAACTTTAGCAACTGCCATAAAAAGGGGTTTAAGTGAATTATAACTTTTTACCTAAAAATTGGTTCTACCAAAATAAGAAATTTCCAGCGGAAGTCCTTGATTTATTTCAAATCATTCGCTTTAGCAATTCTTGCTAATCTGCCTGAAAATTGCACCAAATTTCACTTTTGGGAAAGAATAAATTTTCAACCAAAGTATAAGCATGTTCCCCTAAAACTTATTAAGAGTAATCAAAAAAGTGGACGATCCAGACCTCTTCCTTTAAGAAGTAATACTTTCGGTAAATATCGTAAATATTTGATTATTAATATGTTAATATACTTTTTTTCGAAACCTAAAATAGATTTAAATAATGTATAATTCTTATATTTGAGAAAGCGGGTTTATGACTTGGATCATTGTTTAATTGAATCCGCTTAATTTGAAACATGAGAATTAGGTTACTTTTTATAATTTTTCTTAGTTGTATTTTCAATCTACACAGTCAGGTTAAAGATAAGACCACTATACGGGGGTTTATTGATATTGGCAGCAGCTACGATATGGAAAAGGAAAGGGTCAATTTTCAATTTGGTGAGCAGGATCTGTTTATTACATCGGACTTGAGTGATAAAATTTCTTTTTTGGGCGAATCCGTGTTAAAATACAGTCCCACTTCCCCAACTAAATTCGACATAAGTTTAGAGCGTGCTATTTTCAAGTACAACTATTATAAGAATCATAATTTCTTCGCAGGCAAAGTACATACCGCACTTAATTACTGGAATGATACCTATCACCATGGCCGTTTATTTTTCCCAACGGTTGGCAGACCAGAGCTTTTTAACCAGAATATTATTCCATTGCACACTACAGGAATGGGCCTTTCAGGACAAAATCTTGGTAACTGGAAATTCGGTTATACAATTATGATTGGAAACGGATTAGGCTCTACTGATTTGGCCGATAACAATGCTGAAAAATGCTTCGTTTTCGCTTTACATTTTAAACCAATTGACGGACTCAGGATTGGTGGTTCCGGTTATTTTGACAAAATTGACGGAGTGGTTCATAATCATGGTGGGGGAGTAACGCAGGTTCATAATGTAAGACAGGGAATTTATTCGGGATCGATTGCCTATTTTAAAAAGAAATTTGAATTTTTGGCAGAGGCATCTTCCTGTCAAAATTCTACCGACTCAATTGGTGTAAAAACAACTTACGCGATGTATGTATATGCCGGATTCCGAATTAAGGATATGTTTGTGCCTTATGTAAGATACGATAACGTTGATTATGAAAAAGGAGAAATGTATTTCACTAATTCGAATACGGAAGCATTTTGCGGAGGTTTAAGATACGAAATTAATTATCTGGCCTCGGTGAAACTTGAGTACCAGTATAAAAAAACAGGGACCACAAGTCTGGCATTTACTAATAATATTTTTCTTCAGATTGCAATAGGATTTTAGATGAGGTTATTTAAGAACATAGCATTTATTTTACTTGGTGGCTTCCTACTGATGTTTTTTTCCTTTACCCCGGAAGAACAATTTAATGACCCACAAACAGATGGCGGGTTGGCTGTAGTTGTAAATTCGAAAGGTGCTCCTGCTGAAATGCCTCTTTCAAAGCTTAAAATAATTTTAAAAGGAGAACAGCAGCGTTGGAAAGACGGTTCCAAAATCACACTTGCTTTGATGAAAACATCAACCGGCGTTGGTGAAGATATGGCAAAACGGATTTTCGGAATGACATCGAAAGAGCTTAATAAATATTTTTTGTCGCAGGTTTTTCAGGGCAAAATGAGTTCACCACAGTTTTTCGATTCGGAAGAAGATTTGCTTAAGTACATCAAAAACAATGATGGTGCTATTGGTGTTACCAGTTTTAAAAATGCCTCGGGGACAACCATAACAGTAGATGGCAAAAAAGCAATATAATTCAGGATTCTCTTTTAAACTTATTACCGTACGCAATAAAATTATTGCTGTTGTTATTGGCATTATTCTGGTTTTTGCGCCCTTTATCTTCATTTACTTTCCGAACAAGCAAAAAGATTTATTGGTTGATAGCTATAACAACGAAGTAAAAAACATAGCGGCTACAGTAGGTTTGGGTGTTAACGTCGCCCTTATTGAACAAAATTTCAGCGGTGTTGAAATGGCAATGCAATTCGCTAAGTCGGATGAACGTCTAACTTTTATTGCGCTGATTCAGGTGGACACCCTCGAAAAAATTCCAGGTAAGGCCGTCAAATTAAAAAAGACAGCATTTAGTATTTATCCACAGGAATACAAGTTGGATCCGGAAATAAAAACTTCAGATAAAATTATAGTTAAAGAATCAGACATTAAATCTGAAATTCTGAACGGTAAAGTTTTAGTAGGTTTCTCAACGAAATCGATTCAGAATAACATTCACAATGTAAAAGTCACCTCTTTTATCGGTAGTTTTTTTATTTCGCTCTTAAGTATCATTGTTGGTTTTCTTCTGGCAAGAAATATTTCAAATCCGATTTTGAAATTACGGAATGCGCATTTAAAAGTGGGCGAAGGTGATTTGCAGCAACATGTTGTTGTAAATTCAAAAGATGAAATTGGGGATTTGGCCGTATCCTTTAATCAAATGGTTCAGCAATTAGATAAATCAGAAAAATTACTCCAGTTGCAAAAGAACAGAATAGAAGAGAAAAATAAGGAAATGATTGACAGTATTTCGTATGCAAAACGTATTCAGTACTCATTATTGGCAAAAGAAGATACACTCCGGAAAAAGTTTCCTGATCATTTTATTTTCTTTCGTCCTAAAGATATTGTAAGCGGTGATTTTTATTGGGGAGCCGAATTAAATAACGGTCAGTTTGCTTTGGTTATTGCGGACAGCACCGGGCATGGTGTACCTGGAGCGATTATGAGTATGTTGAATATTTCCTGTTTAAATGAAGCCGTTGTGTCGCTCCGGTTAGTATCACCATCCGATATTCTCACCTATACAAGATCTAAAGTCATACATCATCTTTCGCAGGACGGAAGTTTTGAAGGAGGAAAAGATGGTATGGATTGTTGCCTCATGTGTTTTGATATTAAGGGGAAGCTACTCACGTATGCGGCGGCAAATAACGCAATTTGGATTGTCAGGGAAAATTACCTGATAGAATTAGAACCGGATAAAATGCCGGTTGGTAAGCATCAAAAAGACTCGGTACCTTTTTCACAGCGCACTATTGATTTGAAGAAGGACGATATGGTATATGCTTTTACCGATGGTATGGCAGATCAATTCGGTGGTCCGAAAGGAAAAAAGTTCATGTATAAACAATTGAAGCAATTACTAATTAATGTTGCCCGGTTACCTATGCAGGAGCAAAAAGAGGCAATAATGACAGCGTTTCTCGATTGGAAGGGTGATGTAGATCAGGTGGATGATATTACACTGATGGGTGTGCGTATTTAATTTCTTTTTGCTTGTTCCGAAAAAAAAATGCATTTTTATAACGGATTTAAATCAGGGTAACATTTTATGAAAAATTATGTAATATCGGCCGAAAGAAAAACACCCGAAATTGTATTTAAAGCAAATGGTGAGCTTAGAATTACAGGAAATTCACGTCCTGAAGACGGAAAAAATTTCTTCAAGCCGGCTTTCGAATGGATTGAAGAGTTTAAAGAATTTAGTCCCAACAACATTAATCTGACCCTTGATTTGGATTATGTGAATTCGGTAAGTGTGCGTATTCTTCTAACCATGCTACAAACCCTTAATGGTATTCTTGAGGATAAAAAAGCATTCATAGTGATTTGGAAGTACGATAAAAACGATTTGGATATGCTTGATCAGGGAAAAATTCTGGAGAAGAGCCTGAATCATACGTTTGAGTTTCATGAAAAAGACGTCTAGTAATTATATTCAAAGAGCTAAACCGTTAAACGGTTTTTAAAAAATTGCTTTCCTGGCATAAATATTTAATTTATTTTTTTTCTTTTTTACTTTTTTCGTGTTCCGAAAAACACACCGAAATTCCTGTACCGGAAAAAGATTTTTGTTCGTCTGTCCACAGGAATGATTCTTTAAGTTTAGGTCAGGAATTGCGTCCTCTGCAAAAGTTGATGGACGAGAAAACGGGCGTTTATACGCTTGAAGATGGTGGTGGATCGATGGTTGCGCGTGCATGGTTGTGCGAGTATGCCGAAAAATCGATCGATATACAGTATTTTATTTTTTCAACCGATAATGTGGGTTTAATAGCTTGCGATTATTTGGTACGGGCAGCAGACCGCGGGATTAAGGTGAGGATACTAGTGGATGATATAATGGTGGATGCAGGCATTCACGAAATTCTGACAATGGATGCGCATGAGAATATTGAGATTAAGATCTATAATCCGGGATGTAATCTCGGTAAAAACATTTTTGGAAGGTTAAAAGAATTGGCAAGTGATTTTAAAGGTTTCAACCAGCGGATGCATAACAAAACATTTACCGTTGATGGGAAAGTCGTAATTACAGGTGGAAGAAATATTGCTGATGAATATTTTGATTACGACCACGAATTTAATTTCCGTGACAGGGATGTTTTATTATTAGGCAAAGGCGTAAAACAAATCCAATCTTCTTTTGAGACTTTCTGGAATGATTCCATTTGTAAACCGGTTACCGAATTAGTGAAGGAGGGAAAACCCGATTTGAATTCGGAAAACCGTTTTGAGAGATTACATCAGTATGCATGCAATCCTGATAATTTTTGGCCGCAAGTACGAGAACGCATTCAGAAATTACCCCTCGCATTTAAAAACATTCAAGAGTCAGGTCATTTGGTTTGGACAGATGCTGTCACTTTTATCAGTGATAATCCGGGAAAAAACCGCGGAAAGGGTTTTGGGGGAATTACAACAGATTCATTAATCAGTTTGGTGAGGCAAGCAAAAAAGTCAATTGATATTCAGTCGCCATATTTAATTACCACCGACTTAGGTTTAAATTTATTCAGGGAAACAGTGAAGCGCGGAGTGAAAATAAGAATTCTGACTAATAGTCTCGCTTCGAATGATAATCTTGAAGCGTTCAGCGGCTATAAAAAATGCAGGAATAGTTTATTGGAAGCGGGTGTGCGTATCTTTGAATTCAGACCTGATGCTGCTGAAAGATACAAGATGATGACAGGCGACTTGCAAAAGAAATTGAATTACGCGCCTATTTTTGGATTGCATGCTAAATCAATGGTGATTGATGGTGAAATCACTGTGATAGGAACTTTTAATTTAGACCCCCGGAGTGCGAATTTAAATACAGAATGTATAACTGTGATTCGCTCTGAAAAAATTTCTCAGGGTGTTCTAAAAGGAATGGAGGAAGAATTCAAAATGGAAAATTCCTGGGAAACAACTTTAAATTTTAATCCGGATGATCAGGCTGATAAAATGCGCCGTCTAAAAGCCTTCACTAAAAAAGTTGTTCCTAAGGAGATTCTTTAAAATTTCTTCTTAATCCAAATAAAAAAACTAAAGGCACCAGACCAGCGAATAAATGTTTAATGCTGTGACCACTGATGATACCCAAAGCGGAATATGTTTCAGTATCTAAAGCCTCGAACACTTTTGCGACTCCGTAAAATAACATCATCAGCCAAAAATATTTTTTGAAGTCCAGATTATCCTTAAATAGGATAAGAATCAAAGGCATCAATAGCATTGGTAAGAATTGGACAAGTGCATAGATTCGGAGGTCATCATATATATTCCAAAAGCAAACGGAAAGAATGCCAAATCCAATAAGCGGCCAGAGAATTTTCTTTCCCAACTTAACACTGATTATTGTTCCCATTAAAAAAGAGAATAGCGACATGAAGGATACTGTCATAGGCAAGCGATCCCAGATTAAAGTTGAACTATTAGGATTTAAATGATAAAAAGCAGACCCGATGCCGGTGAAAAATATTCCAACAAAGAAAACTATACAACTTGTCCTTAATTCTTCAAGAGCACCATTGGGTCTGCTTTTTTTTATCATCCATATACCTGCAGCGCCTAATAACATGAACGGAAGATTTGAGATCACGTTCATAAAATTAGGAATGAATGCAATTTCCCTTCCATCAGCGAAATTGTGAAAGGCCGGATCTTGTCTGATCGGGGAAATGCTTAGCATGGTGACAAAGGCAGCCACGCTAATACCAATCAGCAAGTATATTTTGTTCTTATTTGTCATCGTTTAATTCTGGGGCTTCAAACCTTTTTTCAATTTCTTTATTTGCAATATTCGTATCGCGTATATTTTTTTGTACAGCAATAGCAGCAAATAAACTTAAAAGGAAAGACATGGCATAAAATCCTTTTTCACTTAAATCCATATCGGCATGCCATAATCCTATTATTAGTAATAAAATGGAAAGTAGGGTAGAGAACCAACTGATACCAAGATAAATTCCGGTTACGGGTATTCCTTCTAATTGATCACGTACTGCTTTTTGAAGAGAAACTGCTGAGAAAAGTCCGTACATTAAAATAGTAAAGTAATATCCTTTTTCATTTAGGAAAATATATGCGTTCCATAATCCAACGCAATAAGATATTCCTCCCGCCAATAAAGCCACCCATGAGGCGCCTATAAAAGCATTTGATGGTTTTTGAGTCATGATTTAATTATTGATTATGATCCAAAAGTAGGGGGGAAGAAACAGATGGCTTTTGACAAATATCAAAAACAAAAATTCTTAACGTATTTTCACTTTTCAGCACGCACACGGCTAAGTGTTTCTTGGGTGATTCCCAGATAAGTAGCTATTTGTCCTAAAGAAGCCCGTTGAATTAGTGAAGGATTTTTTTCCAGCAGATTCTGATAGCGTTCTTTTGCTGATTTGAATTGAATGTTGAGAAAACGCTCTTCCAGGTCTATATAATAGGTTTCTGTAATAATTCTTCCTATGCGTTCGGTTTCCGGAAATTCTGAGTAAAGTTTTTGCAGAGCATCAAAATTAATTTGCGTCAATTCACAATCTTCTAAAGTCTCAAGTGTTTCAGGAGAAGGTTGATTGGTTATGAAAGAGTAGAAGGAAGTTGAAAAATCATCTTCCTGAGCAAACCAATGCGTTATTTCTTTTCCGTTATCAAAATAAAATCCCCTGATAATCCCTTTATTAATAAAGTAAAGGTTTTTGCAACGATCGCCATTTTTTACAAGGACAGTTCCCTTCGGAACTGAAATCGGCTTTGAAACAGAAATAATTTCCTTTTCAAGCTCAGCTGATAATTTAATTAAAGAGGATATGTGTTTTAGTAAAGTCATTCATTATTGCAATAACCTGAATAATGTTTCTTTTTCCTGCGAACTGCCCCGTATATTCCGGATGCCATCCGAGATCAATTTTTTATATTGTGCCTGGGCATAAAAATATTTTATCGTTTCACTTGCCGGCCCGGCTAGGCGTCCGTTGCTGCTCAAAGCGGCATTGATACAGCTAGAGAGCGCTACTTCATTGAAATAATTAAGTTTCCGGAGGGCGTTCATGGCGTTACCACGACTAAGGAATTCATAAGAGTTTGAGGTGTACGCTATCAACTGATCGCAATATTTTTTGTCGTTATTTGAATTGGCCGCCGCGATCTCTAACCATTTGCAAATCACATTCCGTCCGCTTGCACCTTCAATGCCTTTAGTTATGTCTAAATATTTTTGAGTGTTCTCAGGAAATGCTGAACATAATTTTTCGAGAGCAGTGGCGATTGTCTGGTATGAAGAATCGAGTAATAGTTTTTCGTACTCCGGCAATAATGAAGGTTCAATGTTTTTTGTAGCCATTAACATGGCTTTTCTAACCTGAACATCAGCGTCGGTTAATGCTTTTTTAACCAAATTTATTCCTTCAGGGCTTTTATCTTCTAAAAATTGCGAGGCAGCTTCCGCTTTTAAAGCATGAAATGTATTTTTAGTATAAACTTCTTCCAAAACGCTTCTTTTTTGTTCAGTACTGATTTTACGCATGGCGAAAACCGCATCATATCTGTCAATCATTTTTGGAGCGCGTAAAGCTTGTGCTTTTAGCATTTCGATGGATTTATTAAATGTAACTGTTTTTACGATCTCGCTATTCGGATCAAACAAAACAAAATCAATTTTTTTATTGGAAGGATTCAGAATTTTTACAACGTGAGATTCTTTTTCTATCCATTCTGTTTTACTGTCTTTGGTTCCGTCTGCATAATGCACCTCAAAGTTTATTGGCATTTTAAACAGGCCTGTAATATCGCTGATGGCTTGTGTTTGTGTAACCACAAATTGAGAAACATGTTTGCCGTCAGTCCCGGCAAAATCATCAAAGCTGATGGTATAAATGGGTTCTCCGCCTTTATAAACCCATTCATCCCAAAACCATTCCAATCCGTAACCTAATTCATCCTGAAAAGCATTTAATAAGTCATCCGAATCTACATTGCTGTATTTGTGAGCCAGTAGATAACGTTTTACAGATTTGTTGTATCCTTCGCGACCCACAACATATTTCAGCATCTCTAAAACCTGCGATCCTTTTTGGTAGATAATAGTGGAAGAAGTTTCTGAATGTGAAATCGATTTTTTGTCCTGTATATTAATAGCAGCAATGGAAGCTTGCCGGCGGGCCCAATCAAAATGATCTTGACCAAAGCATTCTCTTTCTGCCAGGGTGTTATAATGTGTAGCGAAACTTTCCTGTAACCAATGTGCGTTCCCTGAGCGGGCACTTACAAAATCACCAAACCATTGATGAGCGAGTTCGTGTGCGTTTACCGCAACGTAGTTACGGTCGTTGTAACTGCGACTGTCAGTTTCAAAGAAGTCACCAAATAAAGTAGCGGTTGTGTTTTCCATGGCACCGAACATAAAATCCTGTACGGGTATTTGCGAATACGTTTCCCATTGATAAGGAACGCCAATTTCACTTTCCATGAAATCAAATATCTTTTCGTTGTATTTGTAAGTCCATTCTACACGGTTTTTCCATTCCGGATAATACCAGGAATACATCGGAACACCGGATTTGGATTTACTTTCTTTGATTTCGTATTTACCAATCCCAAGCATCACCAAATACGACTGATGCGGATGATTCATTTTATAATGCCAGGTTTTAGTCCCGTCTGTATTAT
Source organism: Sphingobacteriaceae bacterium (assembly GCA_023251695.1). GTDB lineage: Bacteria > Bacteroidota > Bacteroidia > B-17B0 > Aurantibacillaceae > JAHEYG01. The sequence continues at coordinate 24,307 of JAHEYE010000028.1, forward strand.
CTTTTTCGTGTAGCTTTACACCGTTCGATAAAACTTTATAGTCCTTATTGAATTTCACATAAACTTCCGTCAGTAATTTATCATTGGGAGTATCGTAACACGGAAACCAGTTACGGTTATCTACGCCTTGTCCTTGCGTCCATATTTGTTTACGGCTAAGATTATTCGGATCGTTCCAACCAATAAAATAAAGTCCTTTACGGGGATAAGCTTCGTACGTGATGGACAGACTGTCTTTTTCGCCCCATTTCAGTTTTTTTTCGGTGAAGAAAGAAATTCCTCCCGCATCGTTTTTATATTTTATGTCTTTGCCATTAAGTTTAGCCTCTTTAATTGTAATACCCGGACCATCTAGATAAAAAGAGTCCACTTCAGCACGGATAGGTGTGAAGAAATGTGTGATTTTTCCTTTCACCAAACCTTTTTCGGGCTCAAACTCTACCCATAATCTCATGCTTTCAAAATCAAGATTGTGCTCACGCATGGCAGCCCCCGGGTCGAACTGATAGCTTATTTTTTTTTGAGCAAAAGTTTCCGAAGTTAATAGCAATAGTATTCCGAATTGTAAAAGTATTCTTTTCATATTTCACCAATAATAATGAGAGTATCAAATCTAAGATATTTTATTAAAGAATCTAAGTTTTACCAATAAAAAATGAATTTTTCGTCTATTAAAATAGTGTGATATATGCCTTATTCTTGTATATTTATATGCTATGGTTAGGCGCTTTGTATATCGGTCTTTGTTTTTCCTGCTGTGTGTCTTATCATTTAGTTATTTGCAATCACAGGTTACCGATAGTTTAAGAAAAGCTTTAAGGAATACAAGAACGCCGGTAGGCCGCATTAACACGTTGGTGGTTATCGCGGGTTCCTGCGATGTTTATGATTCGGCTGTTAGTTATATTAATCAATGTATTTGGTATTGTGATGAAAACAAAAATGCGTTTGGCAAGGCTTATGCTTTTAATAGTATGGGGCGGATTGCTGCAAATTTTAGCAATTTTAAAGAAGGTCTGAAATGGAGTAACCTGGCCATAGATGCAAGTATTAAGATTCCGAACGATACACTCACCTCTAAAGGTTACTTAACACGTGGATACATGTATTTCAGTATGGCAGATTACCTGAATGCAGGAAGTGACTATCATGAAGCATTGAAGTATGCCGAAAAGGCCGGAAACAAAAAACTGATTGGCGGGGCCTATAATGTTTTGGGCTTAACTTTCGGGAATAAAAAACCACCTGACAGCGAAAAAGCCTTGGGATATTATTTTAAAGCTGAAAAAATTGACAGGGAAATAAAAAGCATGCGGGATCTCGGTTTCGTTCTTTTAAGAATAGGATGGATTTATCTTAATAATGAAGAATACGATAAGGCAAAACGTTATCTGGATGAATCGCTTGGTATCGGTGATAGCCTTAAGATTGTTGAAGTTCAGAAATGGTCGTTGGAGGCATATGCTTCTATGTATAATAAGCAAAAAAAATATGATAAAGCTTTAGAGGTTTTTTTGAAGTCTCTTAAGTTGTCGGTGGAGAACCGTGACATGACAGGCATAGTAAATAGTTCTTCTTATATTTCCAGCATTTATAATAAAAAAGGCGACTACAAAAAGGCCATGTTATATTCTGATTCTGCTGTTATTATTTGCGAGCGGCATAAAATTTATTCGGCTCTTCATCATGCTTATAAGGGAAAGTCATCCGTTTATGAGAGTATGGGGGATGATAAGAGTGCATTAAAATTTTATAAGAAGGCTATAAAGCTGAAAGATTCATTGTTTAAGGCGGAAAACAGAGATAACCTCAATGAGTTGGAAAAGAAATATGAGACGGAAAAGAAAGAAAAAGAATTATCAGAGAAAAACGGGGAATTAATGGTTCAGAAAGCTGAAAATGAAAAACAACAAACGCAACGTAATTTTTTCATCGCAGGTTCCGGACTCTTACTTTTGTTTTTGATATTTGGTTTCGTAGGCTACCGGCAAAAACAAAAGGACAATAAACTGATAGCAAATCAAAAAGCGGAGACTGAAAAGCAAAAACAAGTTATTGAGGAAAAACAAAGGGAAGTAATGGATTCGATAAATTACGCCAAACGGATACAGGGAGCTCATCTGCCCAGTGATACCTATATAAACAGGAAAATGAAGGAACTTAACAAGAAATGAGATCAACGTCATTAATAATCCGTATCAGTGTTCATTATTTATTACTGTTTGTAGCATGCTTGTGGACTAACTTGAGTCTTTCACAAAATTTAAAAATTGATTCTCTTCAAAATGTTCTCTCACAAAATATCAAAGATACGCTTTCTGTAAAAACATTGAACAGTCTGGGCCACGCTTTTATGCGCAAAGGTGAAATGAGAGAGGCAAAAGCTTATACCAATAAAGGACTGGAACTCGCACAAAAGATAAATTATAAGAGAGGTATGGCATCAGCCTATAATACATTAGGCAACATTTATGGCGAATTATCAGATTACGCGCAGTCACTTATTTTTTTGCAGAAGTCAATTGCTATATGTGCGGAAATAAACGACAAAAATAAAATGGCGGCGGCCTATAATAATATTGGCATCATTTATTATGACCTTTCTGATTTTAATAAAGCTATTGAATACATTCAGAAAGCAATGAAGCTTCAGGAAGATATGGGGAACCGTTATTTTATTGCCGCTTCTATTGGTAATATCGCTGTTTTATATGAAAAATTAAATGAAGACAGTCTTTCTTACGTTTATCAGATGAAAAGTCTGGAAATACATAAGCAAATGGGAAATAAACACGACATCGTTTCTTCCCTTAATAATCTTGGTGCTTTGTTCAGAAAGAAGAAAGATTATGCAATGGCATTGGATTATCACAGGCAGTCGGCTGAAGTTTTGAGTGCTTTGGACGAACTAAAAGGAAATATCGAGAACCGGAATAATTTCGGACTTGTTTATCTGGATATGGGTAAATACGATGAAGCGATTCTTGAATTTGAGCAAGCACTTAGTTTTTCAAATACATTAGGCGATAAAAAAATGCAGGCCGATCAAATGGCTATGCTTGGAAAAGCCTTTTACGGGAATGGGAACAAAAAGAAGGCTCTCGAATATTATCTGGCTTCATTTGAACTTGCAGGGTCTATTGGTAGTTTAATAGAACAGAGGACTTCAGCCGAAGGAATGTATAAAATTTATAAAGAAAGTCGTGATGTAAACAAAGCGCTTTTCTACCATGAAAGACTTATGCAATTAAATGACAGCATTTACAACTCATCAAAAAATACAACCTTTAATAATCTGAAAACACAATTTGCACTCGACCGCCAGGAGCAGGAACTTAAATTGAAGTCGGACGAGGAATTAAAAAAGAAGGAAGAAGAGAAAAAGAAGCAGCGGATGATCAATTATGCAGTAATTGGCGTTTTGATAATTGTGCTTATATTCTCTTATTTCTTGTTTCAGCGGTTTAAAGTTACCAAATCACAAAAGTTAATAATTGAGCATCAGAAAATACTGGTTGAGCTGAAAAACAGAGAAGTCGTTGATTCAATGCATTACGCAGAACGCATACAGAAAGCACATTTACCAAGCGAAAAGTACATTTCGAAGAAAATGAATGAACTGAAAAAAAAGAACACGTAAGTTAAATGAATCTCTTTATTATAGGTGATGTACATGGTTGCTTTTATACGCTTAAGGCCATGTTGGAATTCTGGAATCCTAAAGAAGAAATTCTAATTCAATTGGGAGATTTAATCGACAGAGGAAATTTTACTCCGCAGGTCATAAAATTGTGTAGAGAAATAGAGAAAGAGCATCCCGGTTCTGTTTTCTTAAAGGGTAATCACGAATGGTTAGCGATTCAGTATTATAATAAAAGCAAAGAAGAACGTTGGTATGATAAATACGGTAAAAAAGTTTTATGGGAATACGTTTTAGCCGAACGGAAGTTTGAAGAAGATGCCGAGTGGATGAAAACTATGCGTACCCATTGGGAAAATGAGCACGTCATGGTGAGTCACGCCGGTATCAGCCTGTCTCCATTTAGCATGGATGAAAATCATTACAGTGGATTATTATGGCATAGACTCGAACTTAGAACCTTAAATAAAGTTCAGGTATACGGACATACTCCTTTAAAAGGAAACAAACCGTCTTTCGATCCTAAAACAAACTCTTATAATATCGATACAGGTGCGTATCTGGGAAAATCCTTGACTGGTATTAAATTAAATGAAAAAGGTGTACTTTTAGAAACCCATAATATTCAAACAATAGAAAAAGACGTTACAAAATAATTATGAAAAAGTACTTTACTAAAAAAATCATTTTAAGATTGCTACTTGTTGCCTTTGTAGTCATGCAATTTTTCAGACCTTCCCGGAATATAGGCCAGGCGTTCGGGCCTGATGATATTACAAAAACTGTAAATGTTCCTGAAGATGTAAAAAATATTTTGGTTGCCTCCTGTTATGATTGTCACTCCGATAACACGAATCATATGTGGTATGAAAACATCCAGCCCATTGGTTGGTGGATTGCAAACCACATCAGTGAGGGCAAACGCCATTTAAATTTTTCAATTTACAATACTTATAAAGACAAACGCAAAGCACATAAGTTTGAGGAAATTGGTGAAATGGTCAGCCCAGATGAAATGCCTATGTCCTCTTACACTTTAATTCACGGTAATGCTAAATTAAGCGAAGAACAAAAACGTTTACTCATTAATTGGGCGACGATGGGTTATCAGCAATACAAAGTAGCAGAGGAAGACGAACATTAACTGATTAGCAATCCGGCAAATTAACGGCGACAGCCAAACCGCCCTCGCTGGTCTCTTTGAATTTCGAATTCATATCCTTTGCAGTTTCCCACATGGTAGCAATTACTTTATCTAAAGGCACAATAGCATTTTTTGCATCTGTCTCTCTTGCTAATTCAGCTGCGTTAATGGCTTTTATGGCACCCATTGCATTTCTTTCAATGCAGGGAATCTGAACTAATCCTTTAATCGGATCGCAGGTTAATCCTAAATGATGTTCCATTGCAATTTCTGCTGCCATTAAAACTTGTTCGGGTGTGCCTCCGAATAATTCGCATAAAGCACCCGCAGCCATTGCACTTGATACACCTATTTCGGCCTGACAACCACCCATGGCTGCAGAGATTGTAGAACCTTTTTTGAAAATACTTCCAATTTCCCCTGCTACTAGTAAAAATTGTTTAATGTGTTTATCACTTGCTTTATGATTTTCAATAACCAGATAATACATTAATACAGCAGGAATAACGCCCGCGCTTCCATTCGTTGGTGCGGTCACAACGCGTCCAAGCGATGCATTCACTTCATTAACAGCCAAAGCAAAACAACTGACCCATTTAAATATTTGCCGGAAGGTAACTTTAGTTTTACGGATGGATTGTAACCATTCTTCGGGCGATGAATATTTATTATCGCCTTTTATATTTTGGTGAATATCAAAAGCTCTACGCTTGACATTGAGTCCACCCGGTAAAATACCTTCGGTGTGACAACCAATGTACATACACTCTAACATGGTTTCCCAAATCCGAATTAATTCTTTATTGATTTCTTCTTCGCTGCGGAGTGTTTTTTCATTTTCAAAAACAATTTCTGATATTTTTTTATTACTTGAAGAACAATATTCCAATAATTGGTCAGCTTTTTCAATTGGAAAAGGAAAAATTTTATCTTCTTTTTTCTTAGCCCCTGTATTATTTTCTTTCACAACAAATCCTCCGCCAATTGAATAAAAGGTAGATTGATAAGTTGAATTTTCGTAATGCGCTGTAAAAGTAATTGCATTCGCATGAAAAGGTAAAAAGTTTTTATTGAAAACAATATCATTCTCAAATGAAAAACCAATTGAATGTTCATTTGCGATACTTATTTTATTTTCTGTTTTGATTTTATTGACTATGGACTGAATGTTTTCAATAGCAATTGTTTCAGGATCTTGTCCGCTTAAACCCAATAAAACAGCAAAATCAGTAGCATGGCCTTTTCCTGTTAAAGAAAGAGAACCGTAAAGATCAGTTTTTATTCTTGAGATCTTTTTTAGTAATTGTTCTTCTTTTAATTCAGCAAGAAACTTTTCTGCAGCTCGCCAAGGACCAAGTGTGTGTGAACTGGACGGTCCCACACCAATTTTAAGCATATCAAACACCGAAATGAATTCCATAATAAATTTTAACCAATGACAAAGATACTCGATTCCTTGTCTTTTGAGAGCTGTAAATTGAGATTGCTCTGGAATATATTAACTCTCCTTTGTTGAAGAAACAAGTTTGAAAGTTTTATAGTGTTTATTGGTTTTCATCCAACTCTTTACCAATTCATCTGAATCAGGGTAATAAGGACTTAATCTTATAATATCCCGGCAATCATCAATCGCACTTATTTGGTGACTTGAATCAATATAGCCGTAACCTTTGTATTTATTATCCTCAATTAAAATCAAGGAGCGTTCTTCTTCTGTCCGTCCGCGACCTAGAATCAGGAAGTCTGAATCAGCGTAAGTCACGTTTTTAATTATTTCTTTTGCGCGGTGATTGTAAATTTCTGTTTCTTCTTCGCCATTACAAATGCCGTTGCATTTTTTTATTTGGTGATTAAAACAAATAGAGCCTTGTTCTGTTAAGCCGCAGTATTGCAAACATAATTGGTGTTCATCAATCCATTTTTCTAATTTTTCTCTGGCTGATGAATAAGTTGTAGAGCCGTATAACGAATTTTCTGATTCTTCGTATTCAACAATTTTAAAATTTATTATTCCGCTTTTATCGGTAAACCAATCGATGCTGTTCGTAAATTGATCGGCTTTGCGCATGCGGTTGTATTTTGGCTTGTGTTTTTTTATTTCTTCTGCTTCTAATAATAGAGCAACCAATTCACTTCCTGTCTCCACAAAATCCACATTCATTAAATCGTTCAATAGTTTTTTGCTTTTGTTTTCTTTGCTGTTAAAATGGGCGAGGGCGCGACCATACATATTGGTGCTTTTCCCAATGTAAATTATTTCTTTGTCTTTGTTCAGAAAATAGTAAACGCCGCAGGACTCCGGTAATTTTTTTAAAATGTACTCTTTTATTTTGTCGATGCGACGAACCATAAGTTCATCAACACCCATATTTTTATATTGGGGATGATCTGCTTTTAATCGTAACAGTAAATCAAATAATTGCGCAGTGGCAACGGCATCTCCTTCGGCACGGTGGCGACCTTCAATTTCAATTCCTAACGAAGCGCATAAATGACCTAGACTATAAGAAATTCTTCCGGGAATTAGTTTACGGCTTAATCTTACTGTACATAAAGTTTCTTTTCTGTATTTAAAACCTAGGGAATTGAATTCTTCTTTAATAAAACCATAATCAAACCCAACATTATGCGCAACGAAAATGCAGTCTTCAGTCATTTCTAAAATTTTCTTCGC
>JAHEYE010000359.1 GCA_023251695.1 Sphingobacteriaceae bacterium
GCTGTTTACGCAACTTCTATCAACGTCCATTTAATTCATAATAATTATCGTTTATTAATCAGCGCCATTATTTCAGCCTGGATGGGCGCATTAATCGGAAATAAACTCATAAAAAAAACAACTTATAATTTTATTAAGTGGTTTGTACTGGTATTTATGATTACAATAGCGCTTTTTGTAGGATCAGGAATTCTGAATAAATAATTAAATTTTGATGCGTTGCCCGATTTGTAAAACTTTTGTCGGTCTGAATCCGTTCTTTTTGCAGATAGAACTAACGGTCGTGCGACAACGTATTGCTATTTTTCCTAAATTATCACCATACCTGATAACATAAATTTTACCCTTGTAATTTTTTAAATTAGCATTCCTAACTTCATACCTCGTCATACCAATATCGCGTCGGTGGCGGTTATGCAAGGCTCTTAAATCATATTTGTTTTCCACATCGCTTTTGTGCAACGTAAATGCATTATTTTTTAATTCACTTTTAGTAAAATCAATAATATCTTCAGCATCTAACGCCTGACCTAAAAACCGCATTTCAAAATGTAAATGTGCTCCGTAAGAACGCCCTGTATTGCCTCCTAAACCAATTAAATCGCCGGCCTTTATTAATTGTCCTGCTTCCACAAGAATTTTCGAAAGATGGCCATACACTGTTTCGAGACCGTTAGCATGTCGAATAATAATAACATTACCATATCCGCCGGCATGTGGTTTTGCAATTCTTACCATGCCGTCGAAAGCAGTTAATACACTGTCGCCGGTATTCAAATCAATATCAGTTCCATAATGCGGTCTGTATCTTCTCCAGCCAAATTCGCTGGTAATAATGCCTTTTTTGGGCATCACAAATCCGCCATCACCGTCTTCAGTCAGTTTAATAATAAGCGAGTCGGCCCTAAAACAATCTGCAAAATTATACGGATGAATTATTGAGGTATCCCAACTCGCATAAATATCGTTAGAAGGAAAAAGTATAAGTGCAGTGTCAGAAGCCTCACTGATGGATTCCTCTGAAATTACATAATGCGTTGTATCCTCACGTTTTGCCTTGTTTTTTTTATCATCTCCCGGTTTATTACGCTCGTCAAAAGTAAATCCGAAAGCAAGGTTCTGGCAAAAACCTAGGCTCAAAAAAACAAAAACGACTATTATATATAAACCCCTCATTTTACGGACTTTGCAAAGATTTACTATTTTACGAGAAAAGCATTGTTAAATATACGAAATAGGGTCAAAGTTATTAACACTTTCTGCCATTTGTTAACTATTTTGTATATTTACCAATTAGTGAAAGTTAATATTAAATGAGGGAACGATGCATTTTTTCCTGTATTTAAGCTTAATTTAGTGGAATTATAAATTATTATGAAGAAAATTTATTTTTCGTTTTTTTTAATCCTTATTACTTCCTTAGGATATTCTCAAACACCATTTTGGACAGAAAATTTTGCCATTGGATGCAACCAATTGCAATTAGCTGCCGGATTTAATTCCGGAAACGGTCCATGGGTGGTTACTCCTTTGTCAGGTTATGTTTCGAGTACCGGATCAGATGAATTTTTCGTGAGTGCAACGGAGGCAGGTATGGGGGTTGGTAGTTGCGGTAATGGTTGTTTAGGAACAGGTGGGACAAATCAAACTCTTCATATTGGAAATTCTTCAAGTGCCTTAACTTTTTTATGTACCTCCGGCGATTGTGGTGCCATTTACAATGCGGCTATTTTTTCAGACCAAAGAGCAGAATCCCCGGTTATTAATTGTACCGGCCAAAATAATTTCTTTTTAAGATTTAATTACCTGGAAAACGGACAAGGGGCACTCGACGACGGTGACGTTTGGTATTCAGTTGCGGCCGGGCCTTGGATATTACTTGGAAATCCGGCGAAAACCAATTGCGGAACGGCTGTTGGATGTGCTGTTACACCGTGTACCGGATTTACGCAAGGAATTTGGACCACTTATACAATAAATATGCCAGCCGCCGCCTTCAATCAGGCTAATGTTAGAGTAGGATTCAGATGGAAGAATAATGGCGATAACGTAGGTACCGATCCATCATACGCCCTTGATGATATTCAGTTATTAACACCGCCAACATTTACTCCAACTTTTGTTCTTGCTTCACCTGCCTGTAGCGGGAACACAGCTACATTGACCGCAGGTACAGGAACAGTTGCTTGCACCGGTTTTACCTGGACGAGTGCTCCTGTAGGAGTCACTTTTACAGCGCCGAATGCTTCAGTAACACCAATCTCATATCCTACTGCCGGAACGTTTACAATTACACTAACTGCAACAAGCGGTGGTACTAATACCGGTACAGCAACTAATACTGTTTTAGTTAATGCCTCTCCAACTGTAACTGCTGTTTCAAATCCTGTTTCGGTTTGCGTTGGCCAATCTGCAACAATCACTGCCGCCGGAGCAACAACTTATACCTGGAGCCCAGGGGCAAGTTTAAATACAATAAACGGTGCAGTAGTAATTGCCACTCCT
>JAHEYE010000010.1 GCA_023251695.1 Sphingobacteriaceae bacterium
GTAATTTCACACCGCATAGTATGCGTCCACCCGAATTATAAGTTCTGGCAGCATGTCCGGCCAAATAACCGCGGATAACCATTTCAACTTTAAATGGCTCACACATTTTTCCTACACTCACATTAGGATGAGGGGCGCTCAGCAGCCAATTAGGAACAATATCTTTGGTAGCATCCAGAAATTTTTTTGCAATTAAATTTAGAACCTGTCCTTTATAAGGAATTCCCCTTGGTAAAACCACATCAAATGCACTTATGCGATCGCTGGCTACCATCACAAGGTATTTTCCATCAATAGTGTATACATCCCGCACTTTGCCTTTGTATACTTTAGTTTGTTTCTTGAATTTAAAATTAGTTTCTGTAATCGAGTTCATGTATTAGTTAGGAGTTAAGAGTTAGGGGTTTGGAGTTTCTGGTTCCTAGTTGATGCTTTATACGTTAATTAATTGTCCATGTTGTTAAACCTTGCTGGGTAAATTTAAAAGGCTGTGACCGACCTCCCAATTGTTCTATTGCTTTCAATACTTTCATTTTTGTAACGAGTGGACAAAAGAAAAACATGAATCCACCACCACCCGCTCCTGAAATTTTTCCTCCTGTGGCGCCGTTTTTAATGGCTGTATCGTAAATATTATCGATTAGAGTATTTGAAATAGAATGTGCCATTTGCTTTTTATTATTCCAGCCAAAACTTAAAATATCTCCCAGTCTATTTAATTCTCCCCTTAATAAAGCATCTTTCATTTGGTGTGCCTGTTCTTTTAAATTATGCATGGCCTCCACCGATTTTTCGTTTTTTTCTTTTACATTTTTTACCTGTTCATTTATTATATCGGCTGATAAACGCTGCGTTGCTGTAAAATACAAAAGCAAATTTAATTCCAGTTCATTTAAAATTTTTGATTTTAATTGTAAGGGATTTACAATTACCCTGTCGTTAGGTAAAAATTCTATAAAATTTACGCCCCCGAAAGTAGCTGCGTATTGGTCTTGTTTGCCGCCCGACATATTTAAATCAACCCGCTCAATTTCATAAGCCAAATGCGCGATGTCGTAATTTCCCAAGGGCAATTTAAGCCATTCTACAAAAGCGCCCAATAACGAAACAACGATAGTAGATGAAGTTCCCAGGCCGGAACCTTGCGGTGCTTCAATAAATGAAGTTAAGCGGAATGATAAGGGTTTTAATTTAAATTGTTTGATAACGCGGTTGTAAACACCAATAAATAACTCAAAGCCTTCAACTAATTCTAATTTTTCTTTCGAATCGAGCAACAAACATTTATCAGAACCATCAATACAAAATTCTATCTTACCGTTATTTAAAGGCTCGAGTGAAGCGTAAGCATACAAATCAATGGTTGCGTTCAAAATTGCCCCGCCGTAAATATCAGAGTAAGGAGAAACATCCGTTCCACCGCCTGCTAATCCAATCCGTAATGGTGCTTTGCTTCTAATTATCATAGCCACAGATTACACAGATTTACACAGATTTACACAGATTATGTTCATAGTCAATTTCATTATTTCATATTTACGAATTGTAAAGGAACATCATATTTACCAGCACGGCATAACGCCATCACCTTCTGCAGATCATCGATATTCTTACTTGTAACACGTATAATCTCATCCATTTTCTGAGCAGTTACTTTTATTTTACTCTCCTTAATATCCTTCATTATTTTTTTTGAACTCTCAGCATCAATTCCCTGTCTGGCTGTAATGTCTTTTTTAATCATGGGTCCACTTGGGTAATGTGCTTTCTTTTCGTCTAACGACCGGGGGTCTAATCCCTGCTTAATCATCCTGCTGTGTATGGCGCCTAAAATAGCATCAAGCCGCATTTCATTTTCGGTAGTAATATTGATGATCAGATCTTTTTTATTTAACTCAACGGTACTCTTGCTATCTTTGAAATCCCATCGGTTTAATATTTCACGTTTAGCAACATTTACGGCGTTATCCAATGTTTGGCCGTCCACTTTACTGCTTATGTCGAATGAGGGCATTTCTTTTTACTTTTGTGATTGTCAAATTTAGCAAAAAGAGCAAAAATGACTATTTATAGTTTACACAATTAATTAACTTTTTTGAGAGTAAGTTTCCTCATATTTCTGCTCGCTTTATTTGCCTTTTCGTGCAGAGAGGAGAATAATTCGTCACTTATTAAATCGCGCCCCGCGGCCATTCAAAAAGATTCGGTTCTTAAAGAGGAACCCCGTGACTCATCGGTATACGAAAAACTGTTTGTAAGAGGCGGATTGGTTAATATCAATGAGTTCGATCAAGATATCAGAGTGGTATTATTATATAACACTGAAAAGAATTTTTTAGGTAAAAGTTTTTACAAAGGGCTAAATCAATGTTATTTGCATTGTGATGCGGCCACGAAATTAAATGTAGCGCAAAAGAATTTAAAACAGCAATACCCTTTTTATAATCTGATTGTTTTTGATGCCACCAGACCCTGCCATATTCAGAAAATGATGTGGGATTCACTAAAAATGAAACCCCTTGATAAATACAATTACATGGCACGTCCCGATGAACTTTCGTTGCACAATTTCGGTGCTGCGGTAGACGTAGGTATCATCAACGAGAACGGTGTTTTGCTCGACATGGGAACGCCCTTTGATTTTTTTGGGGACCTTGCCCAACCAAAACTCGAAAGCGAACATTTTGCATCCGGTAAATTAAGCAAAGACGCCTACAAAAACCGACTTATTCTAAGGGAAATAATGAAAAAAGCAGGTTTTACACCCATCACTTCCGAATGGTGGCATTTTAATGCATGTTCTAAACTTTTTGCCGCCGAAAACTATACACTTATTCCCTAGCTTTTACTAAATTTAATGCTTCATGAAACGGATTGTTATCATAGGCGGTGGTTTTGCAGGACTTAAAGCAGCAAGACAATTAGAAAATTCGGGTCACGAAATTTGGCTGATTGATAAAAATAATTTTCATCAGTTCCAGCCTTTATTTTACCAGGTTGCCACTTCAGGTTTAGAGCCAAGTTCCATCTCTTTTCCCCTCCGGAAAGTATTTCAGAACAGCAAGAATGTTCACTTGCGTGTAACTACAGTCACTAAAGTGAATCCGGAAAATAACTCCATTACAACTCCGTTAGGCGAAATAAAATACGATACGCTTATCATCGCTACCGGCGCGACTACCAATTTTTTTGGTAATGCAGCCATTGCCGAAAAAGCGATACCAATGAAATCAGTAAATGAAGCACTTTACCTCCGGAATGTTTTATTGCAGAATTTCGAAGATGCTCTATCCGCCACAGAAGAAGAAAAACAAGCACTTTTAAATATTGTTGTTGTTGGCGGTGGACCAACAGGCGTGGAGGTTTCGGGTGCTTTGGCTGAAATGAAAAAAAAGATCCTTCCAAAAGATTATCCGGAACTTGATTTCAGAAAAATGAATATTTATCTGATAGAATCCGGACCAAAAACGCTAGGCGCTATGTCAGAACAGTCATCAGTAAAATCAAAGGAATATCTCGAGAAACTTGGCGTGAATGTATGGACCTCTACGCTTGTAAAAAATTACGATGGCAAAATTGTTGAATTAGGAAACGGAAAAACAATTCCGGCAAGAACCGTTGTGTGGGGAGCAGGTATCATAGGCAATAACATTCCAGGCATAGGTGAGAGTTGCATTACAAAAGGGAACCGGTTTTTTGTAAACAGGATAAATTTGGTAGAAGGCTATAATAATATTTATGCTATCGGCGACATTGCCTTAATGAGAACTGAAAAGTATCCGAATGGGCATCCGCAGATAGCGACTGTAGCATTAGAACAAGCTAAACATCTGGCTAAAAACTTAAAAAATAACACTGAAATTCCTTATGAATATTCAGACAAGGGCTCAATGGCCACTGTAGGAAAGCATTTAGCAGTTGTTGATCTTCCAAAACTAAGCTTCCAGGGATTTTTTGCCTGGTTATTCTGGATGTTTTTACATTTAATGCTTATACTTGGAGTAAAAAATAAACTGATAGTATTCGTGAATTGGCTGTGGAAATATTTTACATCCGACCAATCGTTACGCTTAATAATAAAACCGTTTAAAAAAGAAGTATGACCTCAAGAGCAAATAATCCTTTACTGCAAAGTTGGATGGAAGTGAAATCCGGAAGTGACTTCCCGATTCAGAATATTCCCTTTGGTATTTATTCCGATTCCAAAGCCGAACATCATGCCTGCTCTGCCATTGGTGAATACATTATTGACCTGTACGAACTTGCACGCAATGGCTATTTCGAAGCCCTTACTATCCCTCAGGAATATTTCAGAAGCGGATCTTTGAATGATTTAATCGGCTTAGGCAAACCGATTACCAATCATTTGCGCGAACGCATTTCCGAATTATTGCAAACTACCAATAACGAATTGCAAAACCATAAAGAATTGCATTTTTTGGTTTTCAAAAAACAAAATGAAGTGAAAATGCTGATGCCGGTGAAAATTGGTGATTATACCGATTTTTACAGCAGTATCGATCACGCTACAAACGTTGGCACAATGTTCCGCGATCCGGCTAATGCCCTATTACCAAATTGGAAACACTTGCCTGTAGGTTATCATGGACGCGCTTCCAGTATTTGTGTGAGCGGACATTCTTTTCACCGTCCAAAAGGACAACAAAAACCAGCAGACTCTGAATTACCGGTTTTTGGCCCTAGTAAATTATTGGACATCGAATTGGAAACAGCTTTTATAATTGGCAAATCAACAAAGATGGGAGAAAGTGTTTCTACCTCAAACGCAGATGAGCATATTTTCGGGATGGTTTTATTTAATGACTGGAGTGCCCGTGATATTCAGACATGGGAATATGTTCCATTAGGTCCCTTTCTTGCTAAAAACTTTGCCTCAACAATTTCACCTTGGATTATAACGTTAGAGGCTTTAGAACCATTCAGAACAAAAGGATATACCCAGGAGCCAAAAGTATTGCCGTATTTGGAATATAACGGTGAAAGAAATCTTGATATTAAATTAGAAGTATACCTTACGCCTGAGAATGGTGAAGACAATAAGATTGCCGGTTCCAATTATAAATACATGTATTGGACCATGGAGCAGCAACTCGCTCATCACACCATTAACGGTTGTAATATAAATGTTGGTGACATGATGGCAAGCGGAACAATTAGTGGTCCTGACCCAAGTGAATACGGAAGCATGCTGGAATTAACCTGGAAGGGCACCAAGCCTTTAAAGCTGAAAGATGGTACTGAACGTAAATTTGTAAATGATAATGATACAATTACCCTGAAAGGCTATTGCGAAAAAGGATCGTTACGGATTGGTTTTGGTGAATGCAAAGCCAAATTATTACCCGCTAAATAAATCTAAGCTTTATTTAATTTAATAATGCGTAACCAATCCATTATTTTAATTACATAGTAACTTGGATCTAATTCAAATTTCTTTTGCGCAAAGTTTACGTCTAATGGTTTTTTGTGATGATTGTTTTGAAATAATTCGCCCAACATTAAAAAATCAATAGGCAAAGTGTTTTTGCTATGGTCGTGGTTATCATAATTTGAATAACCGTATTTATGTCCGCACCAGTTTACAATAGCACCGTGCACAGGTCCCATAAAAAAATGAATTGGTAATAAGAGATAAACCCACCACACTGTTGCAAATTTTACATAGAACAAAATGTAAAGAGCCACAAAAGCTAAACGTACCACCCACATGTCGCTTAGTTTATCCATCCATTTCCATTCCGGGTAACCGCCTCTGAATTTTTCTTCCGGCTCTACATTGTACTTCGCGTAATTCAAATAGATATCTTTAGTATGCATAGTCATATGCCAAATATCTTTAAAGAACATTGGTGAATGCGGGTCCTTTTCAGTATCACTGTATTCATGATGCATGCGGTGTAATATAGCGTAAGCACGTGGGTTTAAAAAAGATGAGCCTTGGGTCAGAAAAGTAAAAAAGTAAAAAAAGCGCTCCCAAAATTTATTCATGGTAAACATTTTATGTGCTCCGTAACGGTGCAAGTAAAAGGTTTGACAAAATAAGGAGAGAAACCAGTGAACCAAAAAGAAGATAAGAATGTACATATTATAAGTGCAGAATTAGTAAGCTCTAAAGATAGACGATTAAAAAGGAATACCTTACACCTTAAACCTAGGTTGTGATTAACTTATAATAAAAGGAAAAGCCCCTGCTAACAACAGGGGCTTTACACAAACACGAACTAAAATAACCTAAGAGTACTAACTGACTACCTTAAAGATACGCCAATTAAGGTCCTGAAGGGGGCTTATTTAGCCTGAGATATAAGGTATTGAGCCAAAATGGGTTTAAACCGAGGGACTGGGGGCCTTGGGTTTAAAGTTTTAAACATTTTCCAAATTGCTACAATTTGTAGCAACAGCTTGCTACGTTCTCATATACCTTTGTTTAAAATTAAGGCATAGAAAGTTTATAAATCACTTATAAATGCCCTAAATAACAGAGTGTAAAAATTGTAATTTAATAAATGTAGTATAAACTCAAACAACAGAAATCATGGCACGTAAATCGGACGAAGTTCTAGAAATGAACGACACAAAAGAAATGAAAGAATCAAAAAAAGACAAATCGGTAAATGCCGAAAAATTAAAAGCCTTACAGCTTACGTTAGATAAGCTCGAAAAAACTTACGGAAAAGGCGCCGTAATGAAATTAGGTGATGGCACCATTGAACCTTTAGAAGCAATTTCAACCGGATCACTAGGTTTGGACATTGCTTTAGGCATTGGCGGTTTGCCAAAAGGAAGGGTTGTTGAAATATACGGCCCTGAATCATCTGGTAAAACAACATTAGCCATTCACGCCATTGCCAGCGTGCAAAAAAACGGGGGCATTGCAGCTTTTATTGATGCTGAACATGCGTTTGATCGTTTTTATGCGGAGAAATTAGGTGTGGATACAAAAAGCCTTTTAATATCTCAGCCCGATAACGGCGAGCAGGCTTTGGAAATTGCCGATAACTTAATACGTTCAGGTGCAGTAGATGTAGTGGTGATTGATTCGGTTGCAGCTTTAACACCAAAAGCAGAAATTGAAGGGGAGATGGGCGACAGCCGTATGGGATTGCAGGCGCGTTTAATGAGCCAGGCCTTACGTAAGTTGACAGGCACAATTAATAAAACAGGATGTTGTTGCATATTCATAAACCAATTGCGTGAGAAGATTGGAATCATGTTCGGAAATCCGGAGACAACCACTGGAGGTAATGCTTTAAAGTTTTATGCTTCGGTACGTTTAGATATCCGCCGCATAAGCCAATTAAAAGAAGGTGATGTTGTACAAGGTAATCGTGTTCGCGTTAAAGTTGTAAAAAATAAAGTAGCGCCTCCTTTCCGTATGGCAGAGTTTGACATCATTTTCGGAGAAGGCATTAGTAAAGTTGGAGAAGTGATTGATATTGGTGTTGAGAAAAACATCATTAAAAAGAGCGGTTCCTGGTTTAGTTATAATGACACAAAATTAGGACAAGGCCGCGATGCTGTAAAAGCATTATTTAACGAAAATCCTGATCTGGCTGATGAAATTGAGAGTAAGATTGTGGCGGCATTAACCACCATTGCCTCTGCAGAAGAATAAGAGTAAATAAAATTAATTGTTGCTGCATGCCCTGCATGCAGGTTTAGTTTTTTGAGTTTTTTGTTTACTCATGTTACCACTCAT
>JAHEYE010000165.1 GCA_023251695.1 Sphingobacteriaceae bacterium
TGGACAATTTGAAGAGCGTATGAAAGCTGTGATGAACGAATTAGAGAAATCTCCTGATGTGATTTTGTTCATTGATGAAATTCATACCATTATCGGTGCAGGTGGTGCGAGCGGATCGTTAGATGCCAGTAACATGTTTAAACCTGCTTTAGCCCGCGGCGAAATACAATGTATTGGTGCAACCACTCTTGATGAATACCGTCAGTACATTGAAAAAGACGGTGCTTTGGAGCGTCGTTTCCAAAAAGTAATTGTTGAACCTGCTACGCCGGATGAAACATTACAGATATTAAATAATATTAAATCGAAATACGAAGAACACCATAATGTAACTTATACCGACGAAGCCATAAAAGCTTGCGTTAGTTTAACGGCACGTTATATTACGGACCGGCATTTACCTGATAAAGCTATTGATGCTTTGGACGAATCCGGTTCGCGGGTTCATATTACCAATATTAATGTTCCGCCAAATGTTTTGGAACTGGAAAAGAAAATGGAGGACATTAAGGAATTAAAAAATCAGGTAGTCCGCTCTCAAAAATATGAAGAGGCTGCAAAATTGCGTGATTCTGAAAAACAATTGCAAGCACAATTAGAAGCTGCTAAAAAAGCCTGGGAAGAAGAAACAAAACAAAACCGTGTTACGGTTAGTGAAGATAATGTTGCTGAAGTGGTGAGCATGATGAGCGGAGTTCCTGTTCAACGTGTCAACCAAAACGAAAGTGACAAACTTATTAAGATGAACGAGCTTTTAAGAGGCAAAGTCATCGGACAAGATGCTGCACTTGCAAAAGTCGTAAAAGCTATTCAACGTAATCGTGCCGGATTAAAAGATCCTAATAAACCAATCGGTTCATTTATATTTTTAGGTCCTACCGGTGTTGGTAAAACACAATTGGCAAAAGTTTTAGCCCGTCATTTATTTGATAACGATGAAGCTTTGATTCGTATTGACATGAGCGAGTACATGGAAAAATTCGCGGTGACCCGTTTAATCGGAGCGCCTCCCGGGTATGTTGGTTACGAAGAAGGCGGACAATTAACTGAAAAAGTGCGTCGTCGCCCCTACGCTGTTGTTTTATTAGATGAAATTGAAAAAGCGCATCCGGATGTATTCAATATGCTATTACAGGTTTTAGATGACGGACAATTAACTGATAGTTTAGGACGAAAAATTGATTTCAAGAATACAATCATCATCATGACTTCTAACATTGGTGCCCGTCAGTTAAAAGATTTCGGTCAAGGTGTTGGTTTCGGAACAGCAACAAAAACAGACCATGCTGACGAACATTCGAAAGGTGTGATAGAAAATGCGTTAAAGAAAGCTTTTGCTCCTGAATTCTTAAACCGTATTGATGATGTGGTGATGTTTAACTCTTTAAGCAAAGAAGACATTCATAAAATTATTGATATTGAATTAGGAAATTTATTTGGCCGCGTAAATAGTTTAGGCTACGTTATAAAAATTACGGATGCCGCTAAAGATTATATTGTTGAAAAAGGTTACGACATTCAATATGGCGCCCGTCCTTTAAAACGTGCTATTCAAAAATACCTTGAAGATCCAATGGCGGAAGAAATTATTAAAAGCAATTTAGCTGAAGGTGATGAAATTGAAGTGGATTATAACAAAGAGAAAGATTTGATAACAGTAAGCACTCATAAACCAAAAGCAAAAAAAGGTAAGAAAGAGGATAAAGCCTAAACGAAGTTCGAATTTAGAAGTACGATTTACGAATAAGGCCCTCACAGAAATGTGGGGGTTTTTGTTTATGAAGGGCGCGGAATTCAACACCGAGGTCACAGAGTTAAATAAGTTACACTGAGACCTCTGTGAAACTCTGTGTTCTCTGTTTCTCTGTGTTGAAAATCACGTATTGTCTAAAGAAAAAATAAAGCTAATTTAGATTCAAATAATCATAATGAAAAAAATCTATTATCTCAGTTCATGCAGTACTTGCGCCAGAATCATTAAGGAATTAAAACTAGAGAAACATAAATTTATTTTTCTGGATATAAAAACAGAAAAAATTACCGCTGCACAATTAGCAGAGATGAAAGATAAAGCCGGAAGCTATGAAGCTTTGTTTAGTCGTGTTGCTTTAAAATACAAAACCCTCGACCCAAAACCATCTTCAGAAAGCGAATACAAGAAATTAATTCTGGAAGAATACACTTTTTTAAAACGCCCTGTCATTTTTATTGGTAAAGAAATTTTTGTAGGGAATAGTCCGAAAAATGTTGCGGCGGCTTCTCTGTCACTTCGAGCGTAGTCGAGAAGTGAATAGAGAATTGTCTAGTCTCGACTACGCTCGACCTGACAGCATCACTTAAAAACGCTTATCACTCCTTTATCCCTCGCGAACTTCCCAACACAACTTGATCTGTAATTAGCAACGTAAAAATAAGTTCCGTCATTTAAATTATCTGCTTTCCATATTTCTAAAGGGTTGGTGATTCTTGTCCGCTCCCTACCCCATCGGTCAAATAAAATAAATTCTACTTCATCAAAATTGTATTTCGAGAAATCGATGAAATCATTGATTCCATCACCGTTTGGTGTAATCACATTCGGAAAACGTTCAGAAAGTTTTTTCTCACCTAAAACCACATTTACTTCATCACTTGAATTACAACCGCCATTATTTATTGTCAGCGTATAAGTTCCTAATTGATTCACATAAATGTTTTGTGTTGTTTCGCCTGTGCTCCAATTATAAGTTACTGCGCTTACATTCGATTGAATTAATGTTTTTGAGGCTAAACAAGTTGGTATATCATCACCTAAATCAAAAACAGTCGGATTAATTACATTTAAAATACTTTTTATAGAATCATATCTGTTACATGTTGTTGTGTCGGTTACCACCAAAAGTACATTGTATGTTCCTAAATTTGTATAGGTAGTTGTTACATTATTGGATGTAGAAGTAATTCCGTTTCCTAAATTCCAATAAGTAGTTCCGGTATTTGTTGTGCTTACAAATGTTGGTGTGAATGGCGGACAACCTGTAATGTTTGCACCGTAGGATGATGTAGCATTAATGTAAGTTTGAAAATCTATTTTTACAAAAGCATCGTTACAAGCAGCAAATGTACTTGTATTAACCCATGTCATCGCATAAGCATTAGGTGTAGTCGGTAATCCTCCGCTACTCCCGGTGGCTATATACAGATAACCTCTATTATCAAAATCAGCCAGGCCGGACCACTCACCCCAAGAACTACCCGTAACAGTAGTCGTAATCGCTCCACCAAAAAAAGAAGCAAAAGCCAATGATGAACAATTCGGATTGAACTGAGCAATATACAGATCTGTTCGTCCACCGCCATATGGCTGCAAAGCATTAGGGGTAGTTGGAAAATAATTTCCGGCAAAACCCGCAATGTAAATTTTTTCGCAACTATCCACTTTTAATGCGCTTAAACCTAAATAAGGACTGGGCTGAGGAAATATTGGTGGCGGCGAAAAGCCAAACTTTGTCTTAAAGGTAAGACTGGTCAAAGAAGCGTTTAATTTATAAATAGAATTATAACCGCCCGAATTACTATACGTTCCCGGACTAGGAATCAATAAAGACGGCGTTGAATGGCTTCCGGCAACATAAACATTATTATTCCTGTCAAGTTGTATTAATCCGGGGTTGTCCTGAGAAGTAGTCCCGAGATAAGTAGAGGCTAAGATCGTTTGCCCTAAGGAATCAATGTGAGAAACAAAAAGATCCTGCGTAGGTATAGGACCGTTCTTTACTATATTATAAGCGCCACCCGTTGTGGGGTAATTCGTACTGGTTGTAACTCCATGACAATAAACACCACCCGTACCATCTAATTTAAGAGACACTCCACATTCATCTTTGGAACCGCCAAGATAAGTGCTCCAGATTAAATTAGTAAAGGTGCTATTGATCTTAAATAAATATGCATCCGTTACACCTTGCAAAGTATTTGAAATCACCGGAGAAGTAACCGGGAAATCATTTGAATTGGTCGCTCCGACAACGAATACATTTCCATTATTATCACATTCTATTTCTCCTTGTAACCAACCCCAGTTATTAGAGGTGTAATTGTTTATTAATTCATTCTTCGTTCCTCCAACATATGTACTTGCAATCAGCGAAGTGCCGGACATGTTTAATTTTGATAAAGTAATATCATAATCATATAATGTTATATTTGAATTGAAAGTTGTATCAAAAGCGGTTGGAGTAAAAGGAAAGTTATAAGAACCTGTTCCGCCCATTATTGTTATTTCATTATTTTTTACAACAATATCAAGGGGATAATCTAAATAATCACCGCCAATATAAGTTGCGAAATTTTTTGAGCTTCCGGTACTATTATAAACAGAAAGGGCAATATCTACCGGCCACCAGGTAGTATCTAAATGACCATTCATCTGAAAAGCTCCTGAAGTTGAAGGATAACCCACTTCTGCCTCAGCTCCCACATAAATATTTCCGTTGGCGTCATAACTACAGGTATCTCCATAGGCATAACTTGAAGCACCGGAATAAGAACAAACCACAACAACCGGGTCTATTATTAATTCATAATTTTTATCATAGCCTTGCGGAAAAGAAAAACCAACAGTAGATCTATCCAATAAAGTGTATTGACAATTAATTTGTTTTTTAACTCCATTAATTATCTGATAAGCGAACGGAGTTTTTTCAGTAACGTTTCCTACCGAAGTTTTAATTATTAATTCGCCATTTATTATATCAAGTCCATCAGTGTTCTTAAAATTGAGATGAATAGAATTTACATCTGCATTTGGTTTGATAATAAAATCATATTTCAAATTGATTGAACTACTATAAAGTTTTAAATCAATCCCTTTATATACCTCATTAAACAAAATAGTTCCGAAAGCTCTTACATTGCTGGCCCATTTACTTCTGTCCTTACCTAAAAAATAATTGTAATATTCTGCCTGCTCCTCGTGGTTTGAGAAGTTTGTAAGATCACCTCCAACGAATTCAACTTCATAATTGTGCGCATGAACCGCAGGGGCTTTTTCTTCTGATCGGTGTCCGCCAAAAATCCGGATATACTCCTCAGGATTATAAACACAGTAATTAAAAGAATTCTTATTGACATAAAATTTTGTATTCAGAATTTCCGTCCCGAATAAAACCTTCTCGGGCCACTGACCTTTGTTCTCTTTGAAAATAATGGATGGAGGATTTCCGGCCTTTATTAAAAAGCTGATGAGAATAAATATGTAAACTATTTTTTTCAATTTCTCTTTTCACTTGGTGACTTCGAGAACCTCAGTCACCGAGTACTTTCCGGTGGTTGAGCGTAGCCGAAACCACAAACGAATCTTTATTTAAATATACTTATAAATCCTTTATCACTTGCATGCTTTCCCGTACAGCTCGATTTGTAATTTACGACATAAAAATAAGTTCCGTCGTTCAAATCAGGCGACCATTTTTCAAATCTATCCATTGTTTTGAAACGTTCTTTGCCCCATCGGTCGTACAAAATGAATTCTACTTCATCAAAATTATATTTTGTAAAATCTACAAGGTCATTAATATTATCCCCGTTCGGTGTCACTACATTCGGAAAACGTTCGGATAATTTCAACTCATAGGGCACTACGTTCACTTCATCACTGCTGTAACAACCGCCATTGTTGATCGTGAGCGTATATGTTCCCGGATATGCATAAATATTCGGTGTGGTTTGCCCTGTGCTCCACGAATAGGTTATTGCGGAAATATTTGATCGTACCAATGCCTTAACTCCTAGACAAGTCGGCACATCATCACCAATATCAAATGAAGTCGGGTTGATAACACTCAAAATACTTTTAATAGAATCGTAACGGTTGCATGTTGTAGTGTCGGTGACAACTAAAAGAACATTGTAATTTCCAAGTCCGGTATATGTAGTTGAAACACTATTTGAAGTTGAGGTAGTACCGTTTCCTAAATTCCAATACGAACTTCCGGTGTTTGTTGTACTGACAAATGTAGGCGTGAATGGCGGACAACCCGTTATGTTTGCACCGTAAGATGAATTTGCATTCACGAATGTCTGCATATCAATTTTTACAAACCCATCGTTGTACCAGGTTGTATCAGAAATAAAAGTTGAATCAACGGTACTGTAAGCATTTGGAGTAACAGGTAAATCGCTCTGATTACAAATACCCTGATACAGCGTTCCTCTTTTTGTAAAAGAAGAAATGCCTCCATCAACATGCTCGCCTTTTCTTCCTCCAAAATAAGTTCCGTAGCCAAGGGATGACATGTTATTTCTGAAAACTGCAAAGTACATATCTGACAAGCCCTTCACTTTTGTCTGAAGCGCATCAATAGAAACCGGCATATAAGAATTTGTAACTGACCCGGCGATATAAATATTCTGACAACTATCCACTTCAAATGCAGAATAGACAATATTATTTCCCGGTGTGGGTAAAGATGTGCCGAATTTTGTTTTATAAGTGAGCGTAGATAAAGACGAGTTGACTTTATAAATTGTATTTTTTCCAAGCGAACTCGAATAAACCCCGGGTGTTGAAACGAGTGAAGGCGGATTATCCATGTATCCGCATAAAAAAACATCATTGTTTTGATCAATATCAATAAAATAGCCCCAATCATTTGCAGCTGTTCCGAGATAGGTGCTTGCAACAAGAGCGCTACCTGAATTATTAATATGCGCTAAGTACATATCAATACTACCCAAATCTGTTGCCTGAATTACACCGGCTGTTGTTGGAAAATTATTACTATAAGTTGTGCCTGTAACGTAGGCGCCTCCTACTCCATCGTGCCTTATTCCCATTCCATTTTCAGAATTCGTTCCTCCCAAATAAGTAGACCAAAGTAAAGTACTCAGTGTAGAATCTAACTTAAACACCACGGCATCCGTTATTCCTTTTTTGCTTGTTTGAAATGCAGAGGAGCTTACCGGAAAATTAGAAGATGTAGTTGCGCTTATACAATATGAATTACCATTATCATCCATAACAAAATGCCCGATCATACTTGCATCAGAACCATACCAGGCAAACACACCATTTGCTATATCGTTGCTTCCATCATTCCCATAGCCGCCGATATAAGTTGAGCCTAATAATGAACTGCCTGATAAATTTAAGCGACTCATGGTTAAATCAGCACTTCCACCGAAAGTTGTGTCAAAAGCATTAACTGTAACCGGGAAATTTGTTGAAGTTGTTTGCGAATAAATAAAAATACCAATCTTATTAATAATTACATTTTGCGGTATTTCCATACCGTTTCCGCCAAGATAAGTAGAGAAATATTTTATTGAGCCTGTAGGATTATACTTACTTAAAACGATATTGTAATTTCCGTTATTCGTATCCTGAAAAACCATTGTGTCCGTTGGATAGCCGGATGTAGAATAGCCCAAAACAAAAATATTTCCGTATTCATCGTAAGATGCACCTTCACAGTTACTCCATACGGAAGAGCCTGAATACGAACAAACAATTACTGTTGGATCAATTATTAATTTTTGGCTTTTATCGTAACCTTCCGGAAAATCAAAACCAACGGTAAAATCATTATACAAAATATATTTACACATCACTTCTTTCTTTTTCCCATTCACTACCTGATACGCATAGGGCTCATACTCTTTAACTTCGCCCACAGCTGTTTTTATAATGAGCTTATTGTTTTTTATTGAAA
>JAHEYE010000166.1 GCA_023251695.1 Sphingobacteriaceae bacterium
GTTGGAACAACAACTTTAGCCAGTGGAATTTATTCTGTAAACGCTACAATTAATAGTTGTGCAAGTGCTACAGGAACTGTAAACGTATTAGTGAATCAAACTCCAACTGTATTAACGATTGGTGCAAATTCTCCTTTATGTTCAGGACAAACTTTAAGTTTAACTTCTACTTCAACTGTAGGCGCAACATTCAGTTGGAGTGGTCCAAATTCATTTACATCAACCGCTCAAAATCCAACCATTGTTGGTACTACAACTTTAGCCAGCGGTGTTTATACTGTTAATGCAACAATTAATAGTTGTGCGAGTGCAGCGAATACCGTAAACGTTGTTGTAAATCAAACCCCAACTGTTCTTACCATCGGCGCTAATTCACCTTTATGTTCAGGACAAACTTTAAGTTTAACTTCTACTTCAACTGTAGGGGCAACTTTCAATTGGACCGGACCAAATTCATTCACATCAACAGCTCAAAACCCAACTATTGTTGGTGCTACAACTTTAGCGGCCGGAGTTTATTCGGTGAACGCAAGTATTTCAGGTTGCGCAAGTGCAACAGGAACCGTGAACGTTGTCGTGAATCAAACACCAACGGTTCTTACCATAGGCGCTAACTCCCCGCTGTGTTCGGGACAAACTTTAAGTTTAACTTCTACTTCAACTGTAGGTGCAACATTCAGTTGGAGTGGTCCGAATTCATTTACATCAACAGCTCAAAATCCAACCATTGTTGGAACAACAACTTTAGCCAGCGGTGTTTATTCGGTGAACGCAAGTATTTCAGGTTGTGCAAGCGCAACAGGAACCGTGAACGTTATTGTAAATCAAACACCAACTGTTCTTACCATTGGGGCTAACTCGCCTTTATGTTCAGGACAAACTTTAAGCTTAACTTCTACTTCAACTGTAGGTGCAACCTTCAATTGGACCGGACCAAATTCATTCACATCAACAGCTCAAAATCCTACTATTGTTGGTGCTACAACTTTAGCTGCCGGAGTTTATTCGGTGAACGCAAGTATTTCAGGTTGTGCAAGCGCAACAGGAACCGTGAACGTTGTAGTTAATCAAACGCCTACCGTCCTTACAATCGGTTCTAATTCACCTTTATGTTCAGGACAAACTTTAAGTTTAACTTCTACTTCAACAGTTGGCGCAACTTTCAGTTGGAGTGGTCCGAATTCATTCACATCAACAGCTCAAAATCCAACGATTGTTGGTACTACAACTTTAGCCAGTGGTATTTATTCAGTTACTTCAAGCACCGGAGGTTGTACAAGTGCAACAAATACGTTGAACGTTGTAATTAACCAAACTCCTGCAACTCCAACTCTGAGCAGCAATGCTCCAATTTGCGAAGGACAAACTTTAAATTTATCTACCGGTTTAGTTGGAGGAGCAACTTATAATTGGACAGGTCCGAATTCATTTACTGCCAACATTCAGAACCCTTCTGTAGTTTCTACTACATCTTTAGCTTCCGGAGTTTATTCGCTTAATATTACTGTTGCCGGTTGTACCGGACCAACAGGAACAATAAATGTTTTAGTAAATCCAATTCCTGCATCTGTTGTAGCAGGAAGCAATTCGCCTTTATGTGCAGGACAAACTTTAAGTTTAACTGCCAGTACTATTGTAGGCGCTGTTTATAACTGGAGCGGGCCATTAAGTTTCACTTCATCTGTTCAAAATCCGGTTATACCTGGAGCAACGACAGCTATGAGCGGAACCTATTCGGTAAACGTAACAGTTGCCGGGTGTACGGGATCTTCAGCAACAGTTAGTGTATTAGTTAGTCCGCCGGTTATAGCACCTGGTGCGGGAAGCAATTCTCCTCTCTGCGAAGGGCAACCATTATTATTAACTGCAGGAACAATTGCAGGGGCAACTTATAATTGGTCAGGACCAAACAGTTTTACTTCCTCTATTCAAAATCCAACTGTTACTCCTACTACTACACTTTCATCCGGAGTTTATACAGTGAATGCTACAGTTGCCGGATGTACTGGTCCGACAAGTACCGTTAACGTTATTGTGAATCCTACTCCTGCTCCACCTGCAACCGTGGGAAGTAACTCACCTCTTTGCGAAGGACAGACTTTATTATTAACTGCTTCTTCTGTTGCGGGTGCAACTTATAGTTGGACCGGACCAAACAGTTTCACTTCTTCTGTTCAAAATCCAACAATCGCTCCTACTACATCGTTAAGCGCAGGTGTTTATAGTGTTAATGTTACTGTAGGCGGATGTACAAGCCGTGATACAACTCTAAACGTAATTGTAAATCCATTACCTACAGTTTCTGTAACGGCAGGATCCAACGCTCCCCTTTGCATTGGAGCAACATTAAGTTTAACTGCTACATTTATTCCGGGTGCAACATATAGCTGGAGCGGTCCCTTAAGTTTCACTTCAGCGGTTCAAAATCCAACCATTGGTTCTGTTCCTCTTGTAGCGAGTGGGATTTATTCTGTTACTATTACAGTTGCAGGGTGCAGTGCAAGCAGCAGCTCAACAGTGAATGTTGTAGTTAGTCCGCCTGTTGCCACACCAACTGCCGGTGGAACCTCACCAATTTGTGAAGGACAACCCATTTTCTTAACAGCAAGTACCATTGCAAGCGCAACCTATAGTTGGACCGGTCCGAACAGTTACACAGCTGTTGTTCAAAATCCAACTGTAACGCCTACTACAACTTTATCTGCCGGTATTTACTCCGTAACCGCGAATGTTGCCGGTTGTATTAGTGCTGAAGGAACTGTTGCAATTGTTGTCAATCCTACTCCTCCAGGACCTTCAATGAGCAGTAACGCTCCGATATGCGACGGACAAACTTTAATTTTAACTGCTTCTACGATGGCCGGCGCAACCTATAGCTGGACTGGTCCTAATTCATTTACATCTACAGTTCAAAATCCAACTATTACTCCTGCAACAACACTATCTGCCGGAGTTTATTCAGTAAATGTAACCGTTGGTGGTTGCACCAGTGCGGATAGTTTATTGACGGTTATTATCAATCCGATTCCTGTAGCACCAACTGCCACTGCTAACACACCGTTATGTACGGGTTCGACATTAAGCTTAACAGCAGCTACAATGGCAGGAGCAACATATAGCTGGACGGGACCAAATACATTTACATCAAACATTCAAAATCCAACTATAACCGGGGCCACAACATTGGCAACAGGTGTTTATTCAGTAAATGTTACAATAGCCGGATGTACAGGACCTGATGGTACGGTGAGTATTTTAGTAACTGAGCCTGCTGTTGTGAATGCCGGACCTAACGATACAATTTGTGCCGACGCAATGGTAATAACCGGTTTAACAGGCACCATGACGCCCGGATATACAATTACGTGGACAACTTTAGGTACGGGTACATTCTCCAGTCCAAATACTTTAACGACAAATTATAATCTCAGTGTAGCTGATACTACAGCAGGAACTGTTACATTAATTTTAACTGCATCAGGCGGAGGTTGTCCTGGTGTATCTGATACAGTAGTTTACACGATTCTTTCGGGACCAAAAGTAAATGCGGGTCCTGATTTAAATGTTTGTAAGAATGCAGTTATTCCGCTCAACGGTATTATTACCGGTGTAACGGGTTCAGGTTTCTGGACCTCAACAGGAACAGGAACATTTAGCCCTAATAATACAACGCTTAATGGAATTTATTTCCCAAGTTCAGCTGACACGGCTAGCAGTTCGATACAGTTAATTCTTGAATCAACCAATAACAAAGGCTGTTTCCCGAAGCGTGATACACTTGTGGTGAATTTCCTCAATGCTCCGCTTGCTGCGTTTACCTACACAGCAGCTTGTGCAAATATTCCAATTAGTTTTAACAATACTACCACTCCTCCATCAGCAGGGACAACTTACGTTTGGAATTTCGGTGATGCTACTACAAGTATCTTACAGAATCCGATTCACACTTACACCGTAGGCGGAACTTACACGGTTACTATGATAGCAACTAACATCGCCGGATGTCCTGACACTGTTAGTCAAGCCGTAACTGTTTTCATTGCACCAATAGCTAACTTTACATATAGTAATGTTTGTGCCGGTGCTGTTGGCGTATTTATTGATGGTTCTACTGTAAGCAGCGGTACCATTACAAGCTGGAACTGGAATTTTGGCGATGGCGGAACAAGTAATATCCAAAATCCATATTATACTTATACTGTTGCCGGAACTTATAGCGTGACATTGAGCGTAGTTTCAAGTAATGGTTGTCCCGGTTCAATTACTCAGGTGTTACAGGTTAATCCAAAACCGAAAGCTGATTTCAGTATGTCAGGAAATCCTATTTTCGCTAATGAAACACTATCCTTAACGGATTTAAGTACGCCTACCGGTTCAATAGTCACCTGGAATTGGCTCTATGGTGATGGCAATGGATCAACTGTTCAGCATCCTACATATATATATGATGACAAAGGTCTTTTCACGATTCAGCTTTCAATTATTGACGCAGGCGGATGTGTAGATACCATCAGAAAAGAAATCCTTGTCACATTGTTACCTTTAGTACCTACAGCATTCTCTCCAAATGGCGACGGGCATAATGATACATTATTTGTAAAGGGCGGTCCATTCAAATCTTTCTTCTTCCGCATTTACAACAACTGGGGTGAGAAAATATTTGAAAGTACAAGACAAGAAGATGGATGGGACGGAATGTATAAAGGACAATCTGTTCCTTTAGGTGCTTACGCCTGGATATTGGATGTGGAGTTGTATAATGACAGTAAACAAATACGGAAAACAGGAGACGTAACAGTTGTAAAATAGACTTATCATGAAAAAAATTATAATCACATTAGCTTTTCTTGTTGGTTTAACGCAATTGCTTAAATCGCAAGACTTCCATTTATCAATGTATGATGCTCCGCCTCTGTTTTTGAATCCTGCCTTTACGGGTTTGACGGATTCGAAAGCAAGGATTCACGCTCAGTACAGGAATCAGTGGAACAGTGTAACTTTTAAACCATTTACAACAGCCTTAATCAGTGCTGATATTCCGAAAGGAAAATGGGGTTACGGTGTTCAGATCCTAAATATGCGGGCCGGTATTGGAAATTATAATGCATTCCAATTTTTATTATCTGGCGGTTACTCTGTTCCATTGGATAAAAACAAAACGCATAATTTATCTTTTGGTTTGCAAGGTGGAATTACACAAAAATCCATCCGTGAGGAAAACCTGAGTTTTGATGAGCAATACAATCATAAGAATGGTGGGTTTTTTGAAAGCAGTACACCTAACGGTGAAGGATTCACAAGACAATCACAAATATTACCCCAGTTAAACGCAGGTGTACTTTACTATTATACCAAACAGCAATCACGCCTTAATCCTTTCGTAGGTGTATCAGGATTTAATTTAACGCATTCGAAAGAAACATTTTTCGATCAAAACAATCATTTACCTATCCGTATTTACATTCATGGAGGAACACGCGTAAATATTACGGAGTTAATTTACGTGATACCCAAAATCCTTATTATGAAACAGGGTTCGGCATTTGAGCAAACTTATGCTTTTGATGCAGGTTATTATTTAAAAGCCGGAAAGCTTTTTATTTTAGGTGGTTATGTCTTTCGTGCCAAAGACGCCAGTGTTGTTAGTTTAGGATTCAAAAAAGAAAATTATTTGCTTAAGTTTGCTTATGATTTTAATACATCAAGCTTAAAAACTGCAAGTAAAACGCGTGGCGCAATGGAAATAATATTTACTTACCTGGTGGGCAAAGAGAAGGTTAATAAACTTAAGCACTGCCCGAGATTATAATTATGAAGAATTTACGATTTAATTTTATTATACTTTTTGTATGCGGCATAGCTTTGCGTACATTTTCACAATCCAGCGTTATACAAATTCAGGCTGCGGATAAGCTTTTTAATGATAAGGATTATACCAATGCCATTCTTTTTTACAACAAGCTACTGAATGATTCATCGGTTTACAAACAACGGGTATTGCCTTACCGCGTTCAGATGGTAAATATGATGAAGCGCCCGCCTCAGGCCATACAAGACAGCCTCGGGAAAAAAGACAGTTTAAAAACGGAAATTAAACAACCTGTTGTTGCTACAAAAAAAGACACCACTAAAACAACTTCAGGTAAGGGTGCTTCTTCACCGGCACCTAAAGCATCGCAATACGATTATGTATTATTTCAATTAGCGCATGCTTACCGCCTGAATGCAGATTATATTAATGCTGTAATTCATTATAAAAAATGTGTTGACCAGGGGGCTTATCCTGAAGCCAGGTATTATTACGCGCTTACCCTGATGAACACAAAACGTTATCAGGAAGCACTTAATGAGTTTGAAGCTTATGTTACAAGTAATCCCTCCAATGATTCGATCGCAAAAATTGCTGTAAAAAAAGAAGCAGGTTGTTATTTTGCGATGGATAGCGCAAACATCAACCGAATTATTAAGGTAACTCAGCTTGATAC
Source organism: Sphingobacteriaceae bacterium (assembly GCA_023251695.1). Lineage (GTDB taxonomy): Bacteria > Bacteroidota > Bacteroidia > B-17B0 > Aurantibacillaceae > JAHEYG01. Next base: position 6,486 of record JAHEYE010000166.1, read on the forward strand.
AAACGTTTTTAATAAAGGTACTTCCAGTTTCGGGGCTTCGTATTACGGAAGCTCATCGAAAATTATTTTTACAAGTGCGAGGAAAGGAAATATAATTATTGACCCTAAAAAAGATGATCCCGCTTACTTGTGTGATTTGTATTGGACCGAACTTCAAGATAGTTTGTGGAGTAAGCCAATAAATTTAGGGGCTAGTTTAAACTCTAATCAACACGAAGGTGCTTCATTTGTAGGAGGGGCCGACGAAAATATGTCGGTGTTTTTCACAAGATGGAGCGATGCTAACCCAAAGGAATCATTTATTTACCGATCGAAAATGAATGGTTCTGTTTTTTATGCTGCACAAAAACTTAACGATAATGTGAATGCAATGGGATACAGATCACTGCAACCTTGTTTAAACGCCGATGGTACGAAATTATATTTTTCTTCAAATCGCCCCGGCGGTGCAGGTGGTTATGATATTTGGGTTTGTGATATTGAAGGCAGCGGAATGGCAGGTACAGCAAAAAATCTCGGACCACCCATTAATACCGCAGGCGATGAGATAACTCCTTTTATTCATCCGGTAACAGGAAGTTTATTTTTTAGTTCAAACGGTTTGCCCGGCTTAGGGGGCTTGGATATTTTTAAATGTGATGTAAATAATGACGGTAATTTTGCTTTTCCGGTGAATATGAAATCTCCTTTGAATTCAAGTAAAGATGATGCCTATTATATATTAGACAGGATTCAGGGAAAAGGTTTCTTTTCGAGCGACAGAATTGAATGTGCCGGCGGGAATTGCTATAAGATTTTCGAGTATATTAACCAGCCTATTAAATTTGATGTGGCCGGAGTTGTTTTTGATGCCCAAACAAATGAACCAATTGCCAATGCATTGGTGTCGGTAATCGAAACGCACGGAAATGGAGATCCTATTTTTATTCAAACGAACGAAAAGGGTGAGTATTTTGCTGAATTAAGGGGGAACTCGGAATACTTTTTAAAAGCGCAAAAGAACAAATACCTTGCTGATGCCGGTGCTGCTGTAACAAAGGATAAAACAAAAACAGAACATTTTCAACAGGATTTTTTCTTGAATATTA
>JAHEYE010000167.1 GCA_023251695.1 Sphingobacteriaceae bacterium
ATAATAAAGAGATCGGTGCAACTTTGAACAATGCAGCAAGCTCCGGAACGCTATCCAACAACACTTGTTCGGTAATTAACGGTCCTTCGGTTACTGTGCGGCATCCGGCATTACTGAAAACCAAAGTATCACACTTGAAACAAGTATCTGGCCGAATCCTACTAACGGAAAAATTTATATCAGCGCATTAGTGGCAGATAAAGCACCCGTTTCGTTGAACGTGATTAATCAGTTAGGTGAAGTGATCTTAACCGAAGAATATCTAAACAACGGTAAAAAAGAATTATCACTCGAAAAATATCCTTCAGGCATTTATTTTATAAGAATAAAGTCAGGTAATGCAACCGAGACTAAAAAAGTTATTCTTTTGAAATAAGGGATTACTCTTTCCTGAAAGTACTCAAGGCACAATCCGTACAATCGGTTTTTGCAATATGGATGCTGTCGTTATCCATATAAGTGATCATTTTTGTATTGAGCAACAGATCTTTATTATTGAATAATTTTTCGGAAATAAATTTTACGTAACCGTCTTTCTTAACCAAACGCCCGTATTCAATTTTTTCTTTGTTGCGGTATAATTTATAGCGTCCTCTTTCTTTCAGGTCTAATTTTAATTCGGAAGTTCCGCCATCGCCCCAGCCGCGGTACCAATGCCATCGCCCTTCAAGTACAGCCCATTCTCCTTTCAATTTGGCTTTGTTGCAGGTGGATAAAGTAAAAAGTATAAGGAATAAGTATAAGAATGATTTTAATTTCATTTTTTTAAAAAAAATTATCTCAAAATCGTAACGGAGCCCTTGTAATCTCCTTTTTCGGTATTGGTGCTAAGAATATAAAAATAAGTTCCGGTAGGTACTTTATTGCCTTGGTATTCCCCGTTCCAATCGTTTTGGTAACCCGCTGATGTGAAAATAACTTGTCCGTACCTGTTATATATTTTCAGAACATTATCAGGGTATTTAAAAATATTACCGATATAAAAAAAATCATTGTTCCCATCGCCATTAGGGGTAAAGGCGGAATAAAAAATTAAATCATCATCAGCTATTACATTAACTCTAACGGTATCGAAACCAAGGCAACCATTTGCATCGTAAGCTAGACAAGTAAACGTAATGGTGTAGGTTGGACTTACGTCGGGTTTATTGGAGTTCGGGTATTTCCAGGTTGGGTTCCAGGGATACCAGGTGTAAGTTGTTGCAGAACTGTTCGCGATAAGCGTTATCGTTTCGCCTTCTTTAATTGTTGTGTCATGAAAAGCAAGATTAACATTAAACATACTGATATTAATATTGATTTTATCTGTATTAGCGCTGCATCCATCTTTACTGACATACAACGAATACGTAATACTTACACTCGGATTCGCAATTGGATTTGCCGCGCTTGCATTATTTAAAGCGGTTGGGGGAGTCCATGAAAAAGTTGTCCCGGCAGGAGCGGTTGCATTTACTGTTGAACCAATTGCAATGTTTGCAGCTTTTCCTAAGCAATAAGAAGTATCTCTTGCTGCTTTATATTTCATCAAATCTGAAATATAAATTGTAACGATATCTATACCTATACTGTCGTTCGCATCATGTACTTCAAGCGTGTAAGTTACTTGTGTGCTTATGTTAACTGTCGGATTTGACGCACTGGCACTGCTTAGTCCGGTTGCCGGTATCCAATTATAGAGGTAGGGCGGGGTGCCGCCTGTGGCCGCAATTGAAGCACCTAAAACTGCAGAAGCACTTCCATCCGGACAAAGTGTATAATCAGGTCCTGCAAAAGCTGTTGGTTTTTGAGCTACAGCAATACAGGTAATCAGTACAAACAAAAAACTATAAGTAGACTTCAGTGTCATTAGTATCCTATAAAGTTACGAAAATTAACGTCTATCATAAAACGCAAAAAAAAACCCGGACGTTGGGTCTGGGTCTTAATTTAATGTGATATATATTATGCTTGAACTTCGTCGTTATTTAGGATCTTTTCGCGGATACGTGCTGCTTTACCAGTACGGTCGCGCAAGTAGAATAATTTAGCGCGGCGCACCACACCAACTTTAGCGATTTCGATTTTCTCGATAAAAGGAGAAGCAACAGGGAAAATACGCTCAACACCAACACCATTCGACATTTTTCTTACTGTGAAAGCTGCCGTAGCTCTTTCGTTTTTTCTTTGAATTACAACACCTGTAAATTGCTGTACACGTTCTTTATCACCCTCTTTAATTTTATAGTGAACGGTAACTGTATCACCGGCTTTAAATTTCGGGTGATTTGTTTTAGGGGTTAGCTGTTGCTTTACGTAATCTAATAATAAACTCATTTTATTAAGTTTTAAGCTTGCCAACCGTAGCTGGCGAAGGTTTGGTTAGGCTGTTTAGCATACTTTACCTCGTGTAAACAGCGGCTAAAAAGCGAGGCGCAAATATAGGAATTTATTGGCTTTTGGCAAATTTTAGGTCGTTTTTAGCCAAAAAAATGCCAAATTTGTGGCTTACTCTAGTGTTTGTTCGGGCTGTAGCCTGAAAGTAACCAAAAAACATGTCATACTGAGTTTATCGAAGTATGTCCAGGTGTTGGAATGGTATACAAGTACGCTTGAGGTGCGTATGCCGTAAGGCGTGGGAGTTCGAGTCTCCTCCTGGATACCGAAGGGACGATTGGTTATAATAATCTTTCGTCCCTTTTAGTTTTATGAAAGGAAAAAAAACAATATTCTTTCTTCTCCTCTTAACCGCAGGTATTAAACTGGGTGGTCAAAACACCTATAAAGCAATTATAAAAGATAAATCAAACAGTGAACTTATTGTTGGAGCCGTAGCGCAATTAAAAGGCACCACTAACGGTGTTTCATCCGATAAGAAAGGAGAAATAAGTCTCAATAATATTCCTGATAGCTCCCAGGTGATAATTATTTCAATGGTTGGCTATCTGCCATTTAATGATACTGTTCTTTTTCCATTAAATGAACAAAGAACAATTTTATTAGAACCTGAAAGTAAAGAAATGGATGAAGTAATTGTTGAAGGAACTCGAAGCAATAAAAGCATTGATGATATTCCGACCCGGACAGAAGTGCTGAACGAAGAAATTGATGAAGCCAGCACAATGGACCCATCAAAAGTGGCACATCTTTTAACTCACAGCACAGGAATTCAGGTTCAACAAACTTCTGCAACAAGTAATATGGCAAATGTCCGCATTCAGGGATTAGATGGACGCTACACACAAATATTAAAAGATGGTTTTCCGAATTATGGCGGCTTTTCGGGGAGCTTGAGTATTATGCAAATTCCTCCTTTAGATCTGAAGCAGGTTGAATATATCAAAGGTTCTGCTTCAACTTTATACGGAGCAGGTGCTATTTCAGGATTGATAAATCTAGTATCAAAAGAAGCGGATAAAGAAGAAATACTTTTGCATTTGAATGCTTCACATGTCGGTGCCTTTGATGTGAATGCATTTTTGAGTAGAAAAATTAATAAAGTAGGTTTTACTTTACTGGCACAAAGAAACACCCATCGGTATTTTGATGCGGATAAAGACGGATTCACCGATTTGCCTCAATTAACCAAATATAATTTCAATCCTAAATTGTTCTTTTATTTCAATAGCCGTAATAAATTAATTTTAGGCGGAACATTTACAAACGAATTACGTGAAGGTGGCGACACTCATTTATTAGATCGAAAGCCTACAGATTCTTTGCATTTTTATAAAGAAAGAAATAACATTAACAGAATCACCACTCAGTTAAAATTTGAAAGTAAATTAAGCGACCGGAATACTTTCTCGGTAAGGAATTCATTTAATATTTACCGCAGAAGTTTAGGAATTACACCATCATTTATTTCGGGTCAGTATAATTTTGCCGGCAATCAATTATCATCTTTCTCTGAAATTGCATTTAGTAATAAAACAAAAGAAAATGTTTTTATTACTGGTCTGAACTTTTACAGCGATGATTTTAAAGAACAAAAATTGCAGAGTAATGTGTTGCGTAATGAAGAATATCAAACTGTAGGTTGGTTTGCTAATTACACTTTTAATCTTGTTAAAAAAGTTGCTATTGAAAGCGGGATTAGGGCTGATTATGTTATGGATAAACAAACTTATGTGTTGCCGCGACTTTCAGCTTTATTTAAATGGACAAAAAAACTGACTACACGAATAGGTGGAGGGATGGGTTATCGTAACGCAAGTATATTTAATCAGGAAGCTGAGCTTTTGGGATATAAGAATATAATGCCAATCGATAAAAAAACCACCACAGCTGAACAATCTTATGGTGGCAACGCTGATATTGGTTTTAAAACCCCTTTGGGAGCACATTGCTTTTTAAATATTAATCAAATGTTCTTTTATACCTATTTAGATCATCCTTTGATTCTTGTTGATACTAACGGAACTTCGGGAATTTATCACTTCGTAAATGCAAATGGTTATACACAAAGCTATGGGGGAGAAACCTTCTTTAAATTCGGGTTTTATGATTTTGTATTGTTTGTGGGTTACACTTACACTCATGCCTCAAATATTTTTAATGGTAAGGAAACAGAACTTCAATTAACTCCCATGCACAGTCTTAAAGGAGATTTGCTTTATGCATTACCGAAAAAGTGGAGAATAGGTTTGGATTACGAATATAAAAGTGGTCAAATCCTTTCTAATGGTTACCGTACAAGAGATTATTGGACCTATGGTGCGGTTGTTGAATACACCTGGAAACACTTTACTTTTTTCGTGAACGTGGAAAATTTCACAAATTTCAGGCAAACAAATTATGAGAGCCTTAAGTCAGTCCCTTATAATACTCCTCAGTTTACACAGGTTTGGGCACCTTTAGATGGGATAGTAGTTAATGGAGGATTTAAAATCAGGCTCTGAATACTTTACTAATTCCTTACAACCCATCCGTTACGTCCGCCTGCCTGCCAGAAATAAGTTCCTTTGTCAAGAAGCGAAAGGTCGCAGTTTTTTGATTCTTCGGTAAGTTCTTCCCTGAAAACTAGTCTTCCGGAAATATCAAACACCTCCAAAGTTGAAGGGAGCGGGAATTTTTCACTCAACATAATTGTTCCGGTGCTAGGGTTCGGATAAATTAAACCATCAGTAAAATAATCGTACTGAACAGAAACCATCGATGAGATGAACATGCTATTGTTCTTATCATACTGCTTTATCCTATAATAAGAAACGCCTTTGACGGGATTATCGTCGCTGAAATTATAAGTGACCGCTCCTGAATTATTTCCGCCTGCCATTACCTGTCCAAGAAGCACGAAATTTTTTCCGTCAGCACTGCGTTCAATACCGTACTTTAATGTATTCACGTCAGAAGCAACGGTCCAAGCAACATCAACAACAGATCCTTTGTCCTGAGCTTTAAGATTTACTACTTCTAATGGTAAAGGAACATTTGGTGTTACAAGTACACCGTCGAAATAATAATAAGCACCTGTATATGATCCACCGACCGCAGTAAGGGTTGGAGTGAGTGCATCGCTAAAAAAATTACCAATGGCCACATATTGAAACGCAGTTGCGGCAGTGAAAACGCCGGATACAAGTGTCCAATTGGTTTTATCAGTAATAACTGTTGTTCCATAAACCTGAGAAACATTATTCATGGAAGCTGAAGGTGTTGTATTAAACTGGAATCCCCAGTTAGATGCGCCGATAGTGGATAATTCGGTAAGACTGATATAAACTTCGCAATAATATTGTGTACCAATAACAAGTGGTGAAGTAAGTTGAGCACCAAAATATTCGTGGTACAATGCTGAAACGTGGCGGTTAACGCCGGCTACATATCCATTACCACCAAGAGGTGCCTGATTTCCTGCAAAGTTATTTGGAACAGTAGCGTTACAAGTGTTGAACAAATCAACAGTGTTCTGGTAATTCGACCAATTGGTTAAAACGAGACAACTACTATAGGTCTCAAATCCAGGATTCGGCGCCAGATTTTGCGCGAAAGCAGGGGAGTGGTAAAGAAGAACGGCCACGAAGATTAAACGAAGACCTCTCATATATCAAATATAATTTATTTTAATTGAAATATCAATAGCAACCAAAATAACATCAAACTAGGGATTTTAATGCTCAAAACCATGTTCTTTAGCCCTGATTTCGGAATAAATTCGGTCTTTTGTGTTAATTTTAAGGCTTAGTGATTTACTTAACCTATAACGACCAGCCCTCAGGAATTTACAATAGTCAGGTTATTGATGTGGTGAATTATTTTAATTCTATTCAGAACAAAGAAAAAGTGACTCTTGTTTCATTAATTTCTCTCCGTTCGTTTTTTAGAAACAGGAGAATTATTAAAAAAAGACTTCCTGCGGCAAAAGTATTTCCGATGTTTCCGAAACCTTCATTATGGAAATGGAATTATTTTATTCTTACCTTATTGATAAACGATAAAAAAGTAATGGCACGCGGTCCGTTCGCGGCAAGCCTTGCGTTGAGGTTAAAGAAAGCCGGTAAAGTTCAAAAAGTAATTTTCGATGCACGCGGAGCTTATAAAGCAGAATTGAATGAATATAATGTGATTCCAAATGAAACCATCAAAAAAGAAATTGGTGGAATTGAAAAAAATGTTGTTTTGAATGCAGATTTTAGCTTAGCTGTTTCGGAAGCGTTAGTGAATTACTGGAAAAGGGAATTCAATTACAATTCGGATAAACATGTTGTCGTTCCCTGTACTTTGAGTAAGGATTTTTCTTTTGATTTCCCAACCCAAGAAAAAGTAAATCAATTAAGGAGAGAATTAGGTTATTCAGAAAAGGATATTGTTATTGTTTACTCCGGCTCTTCAGCGGGATGGCAATCTTTCTCCCTAGTGGAAAAAATTCTAGCTAAAGTTTTGGAAGAGAATGCAAATGTCAAATTACTTTGGCTGACTAATCATACGGATGAAAACTCTGTGTTTTTAAAACTGCACAAGGATAGAATAAAAAAAGCTTGGGTAAAACATGAGGATGTAAAGGATTATTTATTGGCGGGTGATTATGGTTTGTTGTATCGTGAAAGTTCAGTTACTAATCAGGTTGCATCTCCGGTAAAATTCGGCGAATATCTCATTTGCGGACTGAATGTGCTGATATCAGAGAACCTTGGTGATTTCTCTGAATTTGTAAAAAAGAATAATTGCGGAAACGTTGGCGAGTTTAACACATTATTGTCTGTTAGTTATGAAACAAAACTACAGAATCATAAACTTGCGATTCAAAACCTGGGAAAACAAAATTTTAAAGGAGCCTATTTAAACGTATTACAAGAATAATTGAAAAAGATTGCACTCATAACGGATGGAATTTGGCCTTATGTAATGGGAGGGATGCAAAAGCATTCTTACTATTTATGTAAATACTTTGCCAAAAATCAAATTCATGTTGATCTGTTTCATTTTAATGAAAGTAAATTGGATATTAATGCGCTGGATGTTTTTTCGGAGGAAGAAAAAAAATATATCCATCCAACCGTTGTTGAGTTTCCTGATGTGGCAAGGGGCTTCGGGCATTATATAATTAATTCTTACCGCTACTCTT
>JAHEYE010000168.1 GCA_023251695.1 Sphingobacteriaceae bacterium
GTCGAGTTCGTTTTGAATGAACTTCATATCCAGTTTCAATCCGGCCGGACAACCATCAATAATCCCACCGATAGCCTCGCCATGACTCTCGCTAAAAGTGGCCAGTTTAAATACTTGTCCGAATGAATTGCCTGCCATAGAGACAAATGTACTAAATACTTGCTAAAACCTATAACAAATAGACAGGTCGGAAAAAAGAATCGCTTCGAAATCAAAATTAGTTCCGTAACTTATAAAAACACTCCCCGCTTTACTGGAGGTAATTTTATCCTTACTTCGTGTTACAGATAAGCCTGGACCTACAGTTGTAGAAATGATCAAGCGTTTAGAGATTGGAATGCGCAAATTATAAAATGGTTGAATACCAAAACCAATCCTATCCATTACCTTGTTCACACCCATCGTATCAATTTTTTTATTGCTTAAATCGGCTTCATATGTACTGTTTGGTAATGGTGAACTTTTCCCTGTCCAATAATACGTTTCCTTTGATTCAAGATGCTGATAATTCAAATAAATATCAGCTCCAACAGATTGGATTAGTTTTTTGCTTACAAAAACCCGTTCGTAACCAACATTTAACTGCAGTTTTGCTTTTTGTTTATTTTGTACATTTTTATAAATAAGCATTGTGTCTGATAATTGATAAAAACTAAGTGTTCCAATTTCCCTGAATGTGCGATAGGCTTCGTAAGGAAACACCGAAACTGTCACTCTCATTGCACTTTTTAAATTCAGGTAATGTCGGTAATTCAAACTATACCTCGAAGATTCAATTGGCAAAGCCCCACCAAACATATTAACAATGGGAAGAAGATTGAAACCAATTTCGTTTTTAGGAGTTTTAACCGAGTCGGTAATAGTAGTATTCGTTTGTGCTTTAGAAGCTATCGCCACAAAGACACCCATCGCAATAATAAGGTTTTTCATATTAATAAAACGGAATAAGTTAGATTTTATTGTTATTAGCTTTTGACTACATTTGTTATGCAATGAAACTTCTTATAAAAAACATTAAATCCCTTGTTCAGGTACGTGAAATAAACATTAATAAGGTTTGTGGTAAGGATATGGCGGTTTTACCTTGTTTGGAAAATGCGTGGTTGGCGATTGATAATGGTTTGATCGCTGATTTTGGGAAAATGGAAGATTTTCCGGGAATCACCGATTGGAAAGACCTTGAAGTGATTGATGCCTCAGGAAAAATTGTGATGCCTTGCTATGCCGATAGTCATACTCACATCGTTTATGCAGGAAACAGAGAAAGTGAGTTTGTCGACCGCATAAATGGCTTATCCTACGAAGAAATCGCAAAACGTGGTGGCGGTATTTTAAATTCAGTAAAAAAATTGCGCGATACAAGCGAAGATGAATTATTTGATCAATCATTTGTCCGTTTTAATGAAATAATTTTACAAGGCACAGGCTCTGTTGAAATTAAAAGCGGTTATGGTTTGAATCTTGAATCTGAAATAAAAATTTTAAGGGTGATAAAACGCCTGAAAGATTTGAATATCATTCCCGTTAAAGCAACTTTTTTAGGAGCACATGCTATTCCGGCTGAATTTAAAGACAATAAGAAAGGCTACATTGATTTAATCATTAATGAAATGTTACCTGCTATTGCAAAAGAAAAATTAGCGGATTATATTGATGTGTTTTGCGAAAAAAATTATTTCTCTGCAGAAGAAACAAAACAAATACTTGAAGCCGGTTTAAAACACGGACTAACACCAAAAGTCCACGCCGAACAATTAAGTCATAGTAACGGAATAAAAACAGCCGTTGAATGCAAAGCGATAAGCGTGGATCATTTAGAATTTTGCAATGATGATGATATTGTGCTTTTGAAAAACAGCAACACCATGCCAACGATTTTACCAGGCGCGGCTTTCTTTTTAAATTTACAATTACCTCCCGCACGTAAAATGATAGATGCAGGTTTGCCTGTTGCATTTGCGAGTGATTATAATCCCGGAAGCAGTCCGAGTGGCAACATGAATTTTATGATGAGTTTAGGCTGCATTGATTACAAATTAAATCCGGAAGAAGTTATTAATGCTTCCACTATCAATTCAGCTTATGCAATGGATTTGAGTAAAGAAGTGGGAAGCATTACTATCGGAAAAAAAGCAAATATCTTTATCACAAAACCAATTGCGAGTTACGGTTATATCCCCTACGCTTTCGGCAGCAGTTTAATTGAAACAGTAATAATTAATGGAGTTATTTTTTGAAGTAATAAGAAATTCCTCCTCGAAAATTAAATTGTAAATAGCCCCAACTTCCAAAAGTGTAGAAAAAAAATGGTTGGTACCCACTTTCATAAACAAACACTCTTAATTTAGATTTATTTAAATTCACATCTAAACCAAGTCCAATTTGCCATGACACATCGAGTCTCTTGTGATAATCGTAGTAATTAGTCTCCTCTACGATTCCATTTAAATCTGTTTCTCTGTAAAAAGATTTGGAAGATAAAAAGAAATCCGGGCTAAGACCAGTCATTATATAAGGAGAAAGCTTTCCTTTCAACAAACAAAAATCCATATGGACCGGTAACAAAAGATATTTCGAACTGTATCTTCTAAACGCATTACTCATTTTACCTGGGTTATTTAAAGGGTCCGATTCCCAATATAAATTGTTTGAATAATGAAATTCCTGATAGTGTACACCAAATGTTAATGTATGTTTTCGCCCGAAGGCATACATTGCATCAACACCTCCTGAATAAGAATTGTAGTTTTTTAAATTAGTAGAGTTATTCCAAAACCCTTCAGATTTATTATAATATCCTTGCGTTATGACGCCTGAAATATTAGGGCCATAATACCATCCTTTGTTAGAATCTTTATCCTGCGAAAAAGAAAAATACGTCAGAAACAATTGTACAAGTATTAAGCACTTTATTTTCATACGGAAGATTGTATAGTAAATATACAAAATTTAAATAACAAACCCTATTGAGTTGGGGTAGGACTTGTATCAGAAGAAGTTTCTGTTTTTTTCGGGGCCTTTTTCATCTTTTGAATGTAACGCCTGTACAATTCCGCCCATGTTTCGTATTCTTCTCTGTAAAACACACCGACACCCTGCGTAAACGGTCCGCCTTGCGTAGTGACCTGCGTATTATCATTACTCCTGTTGAAACCTTTTACACGGTAGCGGCCATCTTCAGTTAATTTATATTCCAGATTCACATCACCAATTAATCCGCTGGAGTTAGTGGTTTGATTATTATTGAAACCAAAATTTCCGTCAATAGATAAACGGTTATTTAGTAATTGTTTCGAAAGAGCAATATCTAATTCCTCACTGCTCACCTGACTACCCGGTCGGTAATTCACACCAATGTCCACTTGTTTAGTCAAACCACTTAGCCATCCGCTTAATCTGTTTGATAACATCTCCGTACCGTTAGCAGCAATAGCAGAACCGGCAGAGATTCCGCCACCTTGCGCATATTGTAAAGGCGTAACGAAACTTTTCAATAACAATAAAGAAAATACCTGTCTGTTTAATTCCGCCTCATCACTAATCACACTTTGGATTTTAGCTGCAGTATTTTCATCGAGCGTTGGCATGTCAATAGCAAATGAAATACTTGGCGACATTAACTTATCCTTCATCAAAAGTTTACAATCAACCGGGATTCTTCTCTTATAGGTTCCCGTTGTATCCAAAGGAAATAGTGGTGCGATGGAGGCGCGTTGCTTATAATTAGCGGTAATGTCAATCTCCGCTGCATAAGGGCTTCCTGTCCATACAATCGTACTTCCCTTTTGGATTTCAAATTTTTTGGTGATTACATTCTCCAGTGTAAATAAATATTCACCGCTGCTTAACCTGTATTCTCCAAACATATCAAACTTGCCGAGATTACTTATTTTTAAATCAATATCCCCTCTTCCCCTCGCTTTAATCACATCACCGCTTTTTGCATCTAACACAATCTGAACCTCTGCATCAGGTGTTGCCTCAACATTCATGTCTAAAGTAAATCCTGATTTCTGTTCTTCCTTGACTTTTTTGATTGTATCGTGCGTTACAAAACGAATAAAATTATTTTCTGAAACTTGAGCAGGGCCATCCAGAGGAATTGTGAAAACAGTTCCTTTCTCGGTCTTCACTTTAATTTCCATCGCTATATTATTCAGGAAACCATAAATACCGAAACGACCTGTTGCATAAGCTTTACCATAAAAAGGCTCTTTACCATTATTCTGCTTATTCAGAACAAGCATATTTTTAAAATTGATGTCGTAATCAATTTGCATATTTTTGAAATTATTATGAAATATATTTCCGTTTAAAATAGCAGGAGGTGTTTTTTTATTCACGTCATCGGTCATGCTTATCTCCTGAAAGCTTATTTGATCGGGGAAAACCTCTATGTCCCCTTTCAAGCTGTAAATCACATTCAGATAATCAACTTTCAAATCACATTTAAGAATCCTGAATTTTCCGGTTATTTTAGGATTCTCAGGGGTACCATTTATTTTTCCTTCACCCGTCACTAATCCGGAGTTTAAAGTCATGATACCGGCTAAATAAGGATTCAACATAGTTAAGTTCGCCGGTTGTGCAGATAAGTTTATATCAAGGCTTTCTTCTTTTTTATTCAGGTAATAATAACCCGAAAAACTAATGTTCTTGATTTTTTCTCCTAATAAATTCTGCATGCCCACCGAAGTATAACCATCCAGATATAAATATTTGTCGGTATTATTATATTCTGCTTTCAATTCACCATAACCCAGATTTTTATCATTGATTTTTACCTTATCGAAAGCTAGGTCGCTACTGAAGGCTAAATTTTTTAACGTGTTATGCAGGGCGAATTGTCCGTTTAGTTTTCCTTCTAATTTTAGTGATTTACCAAAAAACGGACTCAATTGATTCAATTCAAAATTTCTTAAATCGAATGCAAGTTTATCGCCGGGTTTGTTAGAAAGCCCACCGTAAATGGAAATACCCTGATTTCCATTCGTAAAAATCAAAGGGCGTACTTTTACAACACCGGATGAGTCGATGGTTGTTGTATCAGAAGTTATCATAGCCCATGTACTATCGTGGGCTGTTAAAAATATCTTATCATAGGTTAATGTGGCAAGATGATTTTCGAATAACATTTTTCCCGCAAACTTTCCGGCGTTTTTTGGTGTAGCCTTATTATCCCACTCCGCATTGAATTTTGTGTTTTTGTCCTTCGATACAAAATACATGAAATAATTCCGGAGAGTAATACTATCCGACAAATCGATATGGTCTGATTTAAATACGAGGTTGATTTTATTATTCTGTGAATAAGATTCTATTTTATTGGTATTGAACTTAATTGTTTTGTAACGGATGGAATCAGATTTTGAATTTAAATTGAAAATATTTTTGGAGGCATCGAAATCCCCTTCAAAAACCGAACCCTGACTAATCATTAAGTCATTAATAAATAGATCGCGGATGGTATTGAATTTCTTAATCGTAAGTTTATATTTAAACACATCGGTATAAACTGTTTTTGATTTATTGTTTTCAAAAAAAGCCGGATAATACGCATACATAAACTGATTAAATGCAGGCCCCAGATTGCTGATTTTGAAAGGGCCGTTAATACCGAGATTAAAAATATTGGAAGTTAGTTTTATATCTTTCACATCGTTTTCCTGTTCAAGGGCCAAATTGAAAGTGCTAATCTTGTAAACTTTCTCCTCGGTTGTATAAACAATGTTATCGATATTGATCAATCCCGAAACATTATCAATATTACTTCCCTTCAGATTAATAAAGAGCTGTGCCGAAATAACACCATCATTTTTTCCATCGAGCAAGCCCAAACGTTTTGGATTTAATTTATTGATGGTTGAAATAAAATCCATTTCAGGTACTTTGTTGTTTAAATCAATTTTGCCGTCAAAATCCAGATCGGCATTATTATCCTTCATGGTAAATTTACCTTTGAAGATCCTGTTCCTGACGTTCCCATTAAGAGTAATATTCTGATAAGCGTAATTTTTAAAAGTAATATTGCGGATAAACCCGTTCAACTCCGCATCAACATCTTTCAAAGTAAGTCCTTTACCCTTAATGCTTGAATTAATGGACAATGCACCGAGATTAGGTAAACCCGCAAGTTTTCCCAGATTAAAATTTTCTGATTTTAATTTACCATTATAGCTTACTACATTCTTTACGGTATCAATATGCATTTGCAGATCGGTAAATAAATTACCAACCGCTGTATTAAAAGTTCCATTCGAAACAAAATCATCGATATATCCATTGAATTTTCCTTTAAACGTAACCAAACCCAAACGTGATAACTCGGAAGGTAATTCCAGATGTTTTTCCTCCGAAAAAGGATAGGATGGGATTTTATCCATATCTTTTTTACTGGTACACAAATTCTTCACATCGAAATGCAGATATGTCGACCTGATATCCGGTAAACCTCTCATCACGAAATTACCTGCAAATTTGGTCTGATCTTCAAACAACAAATTAATGTTCTCCCCTTTCATATCTTTAATATAACCCTTAACACTTCCGCTGAAATAAATTTGCTTTTTTAGTCCGTTCAATTCTTTTACAAAATAGGCGATGTCTTTAAAATTAATCCGTGTAGTATCCACCAATTGTGACCGGATCCTGACTTTATTAATAAAATCTTTATAATCGTTCCAACTCTTGTAATAGAATGAAAAACCGCCCTGCACCAGACTATTCGCTGTTCTTAAATTCAGATTCATGCAGGTTAATTCAGTCGGTGCGACTTTTACCTTTCCATCAAAGCTTTTTACTTCAATGCCGCATTGTTCTTTACATTTTAAACCTCTAACCGTTGCGAAAACTTTTTTATCAGAAATCTTTACGCCGCTCACTTCCCCGTAAATATCCGTGACATGAATATTATTGTAATTGATGTTTTTTTCGATGCTTGTATTTTTATGTTCATTTTTATAGGCAAAATCAATATTATCCAAAATCAGTTTTCCATAACCGATTTTCCATTTTGAAGGACCGGATGAACTTGTGTCGGATGAAGCAAAATAATTTACGAGGTGTTGGAAATTAAAATCTTCCCCGGCTTTATGTTTTACAAGGGCTGCTTTCGTATCGCTAATCTTTACTTCAGAAATCGTAACGGTTTGTTTGGTATAATCGAAATCCTTGAATTCAATTGAGATGGATTTACTGTAGAGTAAAGTATCATGCTGTGCGCCTTCAATAAAAACACCTTCCAGTTCCGCAGTCTGAACAAAATGTAATTTTACTTTATCGATTTCCACCTTCGTACCCAGTTCACCTGAGAGATAAGAAGCCGCTTTATGCGCCAACCAGGTCTGGCATTGCTCAGAATTTATAGCAATAACCACAAAAACAAACAAAAGCACCACCAAAACAAAGGCGTACTTGAGCGTTTTAAGCAATATTCTTGTAATTTTGCGCCAGAGCGACATAAGCCTATAAAGTTAATAAAAATTAGACGCATGAAGGGGGATAA
>JAHEYE010000169.1 GCA_023251695.1 Sphingobacteriaceae bacterium
AATTTAACAGCGTCGGTTGCACTGGTTTCGAATCCATGTGTGGGAGTGCAAGAATTATTTAAAGATAACAGATTTAACATTTTTCCTAATCCCAATTCGGGCGAATTTGAAATAAAGGGAATAAAAGAAGAAACCATTTTTATTTCAAATGAACTCGGACAATTAATCGAAACAAAAAATTTAAACGCTCAAAATAACTATTCGGCTAAAATAAGTAATCTGCAAAGCGGAGTTTATTTTGTCGGGAATAAATTCTCCCGGCAAAAAATTGTGATAATAAAATGAGGAAGGTAAATATAATAATATCAATATGTTGTTTTGTTTCGTTAATCTTGAACGCACAAACGTTTACAGTTGGAAGTACCTGTTGCAATTATGTTTTAGTTAACAAAACTTTTTCTCCGTTTTGTAACCCACCATTTAATTTTATTGGACAGGACTCGTTCCCTATAGATATAACCGGCGACCTTTTTCCTGATTTGGTTATTAGAAGTGAATGCATGGTTCCTTCAAGTGCAAGTGGCGCTTCAGATAATTGTATTTTCGTCACTTCTCAAAGTAATGTTGAAAGTGTTGTAGCAACTACATTCACAAATACCTTAATCATTGATAATTTACTTTTTGGATCAACCTATAATACAAGTTTAAATTGGGACACTTTACCTAGAACAATAACATTTGGGCCAATTGGACCTTCCGCTGCTCAGAAACCAGTTGTTTACGAATATTGGCACAGAACTTTAATAAACACGACAGTAATTTCAGGAACACAAACTAATCCATTTTATATAGTCTTCAGAAAAGTATTACCTAGTACGGATACGATTTATGGTTGGATAAGAATGGATAGTAATTTTCCTGGAAAAATATTTGATTATGCTTATACTTGCGGAACTTATACAGGGACGCCACCTAGTTCAACAATAACAACCTCTTCGATGACAATATGTAAAGCAGATAGTGTTTTCTTAAACGCAACCCCTAGTGGTGGTATATTCTCAGGCGCCGGAGTTAGTAGTAACTATTTTAAATCAAAAAATCTTTCATTTGGTTCATATACCATTAATTACCTTTTACCTAATCCAATAGGATGCTCCAATGTTTCGAGTTCGATAACATTTACGGTTAATTCTTGCGTAGGAATTCACGAGATTAAGAATATAAATTCGGTTTTTTCAATATTCCCAAACCCCAATTCAGGCGAATTTGAAATAAAGGGAGTAAAAGAAGAAACCATTTTTATTTCAAATGAACTCGGACAATTAATCGAAACAAAAAATTTAAATGCTCAAAACAATTATTCAGTAAAAATAAATAATTTACAAAACGGAATTTATTTTGTCGGAAATGCATTTTCGCGACAAAAAATCGTGGTTATTAAATAATCAGATACACTTAAAGTAATCAAAAGGCTCTAGGCAATCCTGACATTGATATAAAGCCTTACAGGCGGTGCTTCCAAACTGAGAAATTAATTTTGTGTTTTGGGATTTGCAGCGGGGGCAGAGAACAACTTTACTTTTTCCAGTTAACCAGCTTTTATCTTCAGTCGTTTTTTCCGGTGGTGCAATACCGTACTTTCTTAATTTTTCTTTTGCTTCTTCCGGGATCCAGTCTGTTGTCCATGCCGGAGAATAAACAGTGGTGATCTTTAAATTGGGAACGCCATTCTTATTGAGAATTTCTTTAATGTCATTTTCCATTCGCTGCATGGCCGGACAACCACTGTAAGTTGGGGTTATTTTTATTTCTACATTTTCGCCTTCCACAATAACATCACGGATAACGCCTAATTCAGCAATAGTAATAACCGGAATTTCCGGGTCGGGAATTACAGAGATGAGTTCTTCTATTTTTTCTTTGCTAAGCATTAAATTTCAAGTCCTATTACAGTAATATCGTCTACTTGCTCGTTAATTCCTTTCCAATCATCAAAACTACTTATCATAGCGTGTTTAAGTCCGGAAAGAGAATTACTTTGATTGGCAATCAATAAAGCTTCGAAAGCCTTGTACATTAATTTTTTTCCTTTTGGTCCGCCAAACTGATCAGGCAAACCATCGGTTGTGGCAAAAATGCGATCCCCTTTTTTAATAGGAAAAGACGCAAAGGTATAAGGCGTTAATTCGTTATGATATAAACCAACGGGCGCTTTATCACCTTTTATTTCATTTAAATTCGCTCCCGATTGATGATAAACTGAATTATTGGCACCACTAAACATAACAGTCTTGACTTTTAAATCCAATCTAAGCAAAACCATATCCATACCATCACGTTTATCTTTTCCTCCTGCTTTATTTAAACTGCTAATAACCCGTTCTCTTAAAAGGTTAAGAACCTTATCTGTATCATAAATATTTTTCTCAGTAATAATTTCATTTAAAAAAGAAATCCCCATCATACTCATAAAAGCACCCGGTACGCCATGTCCCGTACAATCGGCAACGGCCATAAAATAATAATTATTTTTAACGGCATGCCAGTAAAAATCACCGCTAACAATATCTTTTGGTTTAAAAAATACGAATGCGTCGGTAACATGTAGTTTTATTTCCTGTTCTTCGGGTATTAATGCCTCTTGAATGGTTTGCGCATAATTTATACTGTCGATTATCTCTTTGTTTTTAGAATCTACCATTTGCTTTTGGAGTTCAATAATATTTTTTTGTTTATTCGATTCTTTAAACCGCCGGTAAAGTATTACCGAAAATCCTGCAATTAGCAATGTGATAATACAAACAGATAATAAAATCACGTTACGTCTTTTATTTTCTGAAATTGTTTTTTCATCAGCGTTTTTCTTCTCAAGCTGTAGAAACTCTATCTCTCTTTCTTTTTTATCTGTCTCGTATTTAGTTTGCAATTCGGTTAATGATTGAACATTCGAGGCTTCGAAAATTGAATCTTTGAGCCGAATGTATTTATTGGCATATTTAATGCCGTTTTCATAATCGTTTGTATTATAATAAATAACATACAGCTGATTTAAAGCATCAAGTGTGAGCGCCAAATCATTTTGCTCTATACATAAGGCCTCAGCTTCTTTTGCCGCTTTTAATGCGTTTTTATAATCGCGCTTTTTTGTGTAACAAGCTGCCAAACCATTCTTTAAAATAGTTAGCGCATAATTATCTCCCAATTCAGTACGAATTTTAATGGCTTCGAGTGTTGTTTGAATAGCTTTATCATAAAGTTCCAGCCCTTTGTAATTGGAAGCAAGGTTCACCAAACTTACCCCAATACCGCGTTTATGTTTAATAAATGTAAAAAATTTTAGCGACTGCTGATTGTATTTGAGAGCAGAATCATATTGCAATAAAATATTGAATTCTCCACCTAACCGTGCAGAAATATTAGCATAATTAAAAGTGTCTTTAATTTCTTCGCTTAGTTTTAATCCGTGTTTATAATAGGTTATCGCTTTTGCATTCAGGTGCATGTTACTGTATATATAACCGAGGTCATGATTGATTTTGATTTGGAATTTTGTACTTTTTTTATGTTCTGCATATTTTTGTGCAATCAAACAGTATTCGATAGCTTTGGTATATTGTGATGCTGAGCTATAAGCGCGGGAAGTAATTAAATAGGCATTAATTATTAAAGTGGTGTCCTTGCTGATTCGTGCATATTTAATAGCGTTGGCTGAAGAATAAGTAGCTGAATCGTTTTGACCTTTCAGCATATAGTAACGCATTAATTGTACATTCGATTTGGCGTAACCATAAACATACTTAGTGTTGTAAGAAAGTTTAAGAGTTGATTGAATTGTGAAAAACGCCGAGTCGGTATTCCGTTCAAGTAGCTTGTCGGTAACTTTGATGATATTGTTAATGCTGGCAGTATCTGTTCTGTTTTGGGATTTGGACGATAAACAAATTATAGAACAAATGAGAATGTATGTGCGGGCTCTTGTCAGCATAGCTGTTAAAGAATAAAAATTGCTGCAATAATCATAATAACTATAATTACAAGATATTGCCAGACATCGACGAAATAGGGAGAATATTTTTTCCAATTTTCTTTTAAACCCATGTTATTCAACAATAATCTTGATGCCAGCTCTTGGCATGCAATCGCTTTTGATGTTTTCGATAAAAAAGAATTTACCTTTTTTTGTAGCTGTCATTAATGATTTACTGGTTGTGTTAAAAAATTCCTTTTGGTTTTCAAACTCTTTCGCCTGGCCCACAACCGTTATCGAAATAACAAAAGATTTAATATTGCATGCATCCAGTCCGGGAACTATATCTTTGACCGACTTAGCTTCTTGTAATTTAGCTTCCGTTATTTTTATTACGGGCGACTGAGATAATACTGCAAAGGAAGTAAAAAAGAAAAGGATAAAAAATGATTTTTTCATGTTATTCAATTACCATTTAGCATCAGGTAACATGCGCGGTAAGGTTTGCATTTCAGAAAGCATATAACCGAGATGTTCGGTATGTAATCCTTTTCTGCCGCCGGTTTGCATAAACGAAGTTTCCGGTTTTTTAAGAGTGGCTTTTGCAAATAATTCATCCAGTTGTGTTTCCCATTTTGCTTGAAAAGATTTTGCATCAACGGCAATTCCTTGTTTTACTAAAGCTTCTTCAACTTCATCCATCTCAAATAGCTCTCCTGTAAAACGCCATAATTCATTCAAGGCATCCTGAATTTTGTTATGACTTTCTTCAGTCCCATCACCAAAACGAACCACCCATGATGAAGTGTGACGGAAATGATAACTAACTTCTTTAATTGCCTTTTGTGCAATGCCTGCTAAAGTTTCATCTTTACTTTTTGCTAATTCAGTATAAAGTAAAATATTGAATGCATCAATGAACGACTGACGTAAAATAGTTTTGGCATAATCACCATTTGTTTGCTCTACCAGTAAAATGTTGCAAAACTCTCTTTCGTTTCTTCTGTATGCTAATGCATCCGCATCTCTGTTCTTATTTTCAACTTTCGCAGCATACTCCAATAAAGAAGTTGCAGTTCCAAATGTATCCAGGGCAATATTTGTCAAAGCTAAATCTTCTTCCAAAAACGGACCATGACCAGTCCATTCACTTAATCTCTGACCGAGAACCAAAGCGTTGTCGGCTAAGCGCAATGTGTATGTATAAAGTGTTTCCTGTGAAGTCATTTTCTGTTTTTCTCTTTTATTCCCTTTAGTCAAACGGTCTCTTTTGTCTTTTTAAATTACATGTGTCCGATTGCATCGGGTATCTGATAAAAAGTTGGATGACGGTAAACTTTATCGTTTGCAGGTTCGAAGAATGAACCAATATCTTCAGGACTGCTCGCCGTAATGGCTGCCGAAGGAACCACCCAAAGTGACATGCCTTCATTGCGGCGTGTATATAAATCGCGTGCGTTCTGTAATGCCATTTCTTTATCAAATGCATGCAGACTTCCGCAATGTACGAAAGGTTGTCCAGCTTTTTTTTGTACAAACACTTCCCAAATTGGTCCTTGTGAATCGCTCATAGTTTAGTTCGTAGTTTTTTAGTTCGTAGTTAGGAGACTTTCTCCTTCGTATTAATATTATTTTCCAACTCTTTTATTATCTGACTTTTTAAACGCCAATCTCATTTCCCAACACACGTCTTCTCTCAACTCCGAACTCTCAACTACCAACTTCTTCAAGCTGCCATAAATGGTTCAGCATTTTTCTTTGCATAAGCAGTAGCAGCAGCACGAACCCATTCACCATTTTTATGCGATGCATTTCTAGCTGCTAAACGTTCTTTGTTGCAGGGGCCGTTTCCACTAATTACGTTTTTAAACTCCACCCAATTTGGTTCACTATAATCATAACCCTTCTTAGTCTCATTCCATTTTAGACCTTTATCAGGAAGGGTTAACCCTAAATATTCAATTTGTGCTACAGTTTGATCAACAAAACGCTGACGTAATTGATCGTTTGTTTCGCGCTTAATACGCCACTTAATCGCATTTTCGCTATTCGGAGATTCTGAATCCGGTGGACCAAACATCATTAGGGTAGGGAACCACCAACGGTTCAATGCATCCTGAGCCATTTCTTTTTGCTCTTTGGTACCAAATGATAAATGTGTCATGATTTCATAACCCTGACGTTGATGAAAACTTTCTTCTTTGCAAATGCGTACCATTGCCCTTGCGTACGGACCGTAAGATGTACGCTGTAACATCACCTGATTCATGATGGCGGCACCATCTACTAACCAACCAATAGCGCCAATGTCGGCCCAGGTAAGAGTAGGGTAATTAAAAATGGAAGAATATTTTGCTTTGCCTGTATGTAGAGCGTCTAATAATTCATCGCGGCTTGTTCCTAATGTTTCTGCAGCGGTGTATAAATATAATCCGTGTCCGCCTTCATCCTGTACTTTCGCCAACAAAACTTTTTTAGCGCGTAAACTGGGTGCGCGTGTAATCCAATTGCCTTCCGGCAGCATCCCTACAATTTCAGAATGTGCATGTTGTGATATTTGACGGATGAGATGTTTGCGGTAATTTTCCGGCATCCAATCCTTGGCTTCTATCATGTCGTTTTTGACCAATTTAGCCTCAAAAACATCTTCAAAATTCTTATTTTCCATTTTATATTAAAACTTGTGTACAATATACTCCGCAAGGAAGCACTTTATGGCAAATTTAAGCTAAAATGAGGGTTAAAACAAGAGTGTTTTAGGAGGGAAATAGGATAAATATTGATAAAAATCAGGATTTCTCAACCCAATCGCCGTTTTCCTTAATCAGGGCGATTAATTCGTCTACGGCAGTTTCGCTGGTAATATTTTTCTTCACAACTTCCTTACCTTTATAAAGGGAAATTTTGTCAACGCCTGTGCCAACATATCCGTAATCGGCGTCGGCCATTTCGCCCGGGCCGTTTACAATACATCCCATGATGCCAATTTTTACACCTTTTAAATGGTGGGTGCGTTCCCGGATTTTCTGAGTTGTTTCCTGGAGATCAAATAGAGTTCGTCCGCAGCTTGGGCATGAAATATATTCAGTTTTGCTGATGCGGGTTCGTGTTGCCTGTAATATTCCGAATGAGGTGGAATTACAAGCAGCAACGGAAACACAATCTTTTTGTTTTATCCAGATGCCATCGCCAAAACCATCTAACAATAACCCGCCAATATCTGTTGCGCTGTGTAATTGGAACCGGGATTCATTTAAGCCGGCATAATTCCGTTTAATAATAATAGGAACTGAACATTTTTTTAATTCTAATTCAACTACCATTCTACGAAGCTCGTGCATAGCATTTTCGTTAAATGTATCCAACACTAAAACAACATTTTTTTCTTTATTGATTTTTTGAATATATGTTTCGGTTAAGGAATTAATATCAACTGCCACAAAATTTAATTCATCCGATTTTTCTTCTGATCGGAAATATTCTTCTTCGCAAAACAAAGGATACGTTCTGTCTTTATCTTTATGGTGTTTCCAATTTTCCGAATTATAAATTAATCCCAAGGTTCCCGGAATTTCAA
>JAHEYE010000170.1 GCA_023251695.1 Sphingobacteriaceae bacterium
TTTCGCGCCTTCTAAGCCGGGTAAAGATTTATCGTTTTCTTTAATGTTTTCTGCGATACGCTTATTCATTTTTTGTTTTTCAACAGCTTTTTCAAATAATTCAGAAGTATTGTTTTGTCCTGCAAAATCACTGGCAGCCTTATAATATTCTTTTGTTGTTTCTGAACTTGGCGCAATTAATTTAAAAATCTGAGCAACTGTATAAGCTGTATGATTTGTTTTTGATACATCCATTACTTCAATAATGTGGTACCCAAATTGTGTTTGTACAACATTGATGTCGCCAACTTTTCCTTCTAAACCTGCATTCTTGAATTCAGCCACAAATCCGGTGCTCTCATTCATCCAACCATAACTACCTCCTTTATCAACCGAACCTAAATCATCACTAACTGTTTTTACGAGTGAATCAAAAACAGCTTTCTTTTCTTTTATTAAAGTAAGTAAACTGTCGGCCGTACGTTTTGCTTGCGGAGCAGGAATTTCTTTGTTAGTTCTGGGGTTTTTTAATCCAACTAAAATGTGACGCACTTTTGCTGAATCGGCAATTGATTTTATTTTTTCTAGTTTGTAAATTTTGAAATAAGCGCCTTCGTTGTACGGACCGTAAACTGTTCCAATCGGGTCTGTATAAACAGAAGAATCACGGATGATCATTGTTTTTTTGTTAAGGTCGCTGATGGTAACTTGTCCGCCTTCACTTTCCTGAGCAATATAGGTAGAATCTTCTTTAAGTGTTTTGGTTTTGAATTCATCTGCAACGCGGTTTGCGTCTTTTTCAAGATCGGTCATGTCTTTATCGCTTGGTACAACGTCAAAACTCACGTACTCAATATTTCGGGTGGTTTCGTAGCATTTGAATTGATACAGGTGATCGTTATAATACTTTTGGATTTCGTCATCATTAACTTTTACAGCCGAATCGGAAACCGAGGCATAGCGTTTCATTACAAAACCAACATTCATGTTTTTGTTTTGTGCTTTGTAAGCTTCTTTAGCTTCAGCTGTTGTAATGTATAATCCCTTTTTTACCAGGGTTGCATATTTTTCTGCTAAACGAGATTCAGCAATTCCTGTTTCGAGATTCAGCCAAAAACGTTCTGCATCCGGATTCATTCCATTCACCCATTGGTTTAATTTAATAAGATCAAGGTTTCCATCGGGTGTTGAAACAGCTTCATGAACGCGTCCTGTATTTTTATCAGTTAATTGCTGAAGAACCATTTGATGCGGATGTACCAGCATCAAATCATACAATTCATCTTCAGGTACCGAAACACCAACCTTTTTATACTCCGGTTTTACAATTTTTTCAGAAACGAACTGATTCCAAACGATATCATTAATCTGCGTACGCATTGCATCATCCACATTAGCATTTGGGTTATTTTGCATAACGATTCCAATTTGTTCATTTACTTTATTTGAGTATTGGGTATAATCAATATTATCGCCGGCAATTGTACCAACGGTGGTATTGCTAGAACCGAAAAGGGTACTTCCGGATCCCAATAAACTTTCAAGAATAAAAATAGCTAAGGCTAAACCTACCAAACCTACCAACAAACCTGTACGGCTACGGATTTTTTCTAATACGCTCATTTGTCAAAAATTAAGATTGCAAAGATAGAAGAATTAGCGAAAAATGAGGATTTTTTAGCGAAAAACGGGCAAAAATCTAGTTAAATCCGTTTCCCTCTGAGGTAAGGTGTAAGGCCTGAAATGGCTTTTTGCCTCGGAGGTACAAGATTTCACCCGGTTTTAGTTCATTTTCAGGCTTTAGGTGATTGTTTTTGCATAAAACAGTAAGCTTTATACCATGAATTTGGGAAATAGACCTTAGTGTTTCACCCTTTTGCACGACATGATACGGTTCTTTAGCGCGGTCGCGTTTTGGTTCCAGAAATAACTTCTGCCCAATCTCAATTTTATCGCCACGGTTAATATCGTTGTACTGCATTAGTTTTTCCAACTCAATATTAAAATCCGATGCTATTTTAAAAAAAGAATCGCCTTGTTTAGTGATGATGAATTTACCACGGTTAAAACGGTACACTTCTCTGATGTCGAGTTCAGGCATTGCAATTTCCATTCCCGGGAATTCAGGTTTTTCAATAAGAGGATGTTTATCTAACTCGTGTAATTTATACTTTTCAATTATATCTATTAAACGCTTTGCATATTTAGGATCGGTTGCATAACCTGCTTCTTTTAATCCCAGGCACCAGGCTTTATAATCTGTAACGGGAATGTCGAATAGAAATGCGTAGCGTGGACGGGTTTTTAAAAACATACTGTGATCAGTATAGGACTCTAGAACCGAATTATATTTTCTGAAACATTCCTGCACTTCTTCATCATCTTTCGAATAGGATTCACCACCCCATTCCTTTTTACATTTAATCCCAAAGTGGTTATTGGCATTTTGGGCGAGCTCACTGTTTCCGTTAGCACTCTCGAACATAGCTTGCGCCAAAACAATACTCGCAGGAATTTTATTTAAACACATTTCCTTTACGGCATCTTCTTTAAAATTTTCGATGTAATCTTTGGCGGATAATCTTTGGGAAATTCCATTTAAATGGAAAAAGCCAACCAAAATAAAAAGAGAAATTGTATGGGAGGTGAATTTCACGCGATTATTTATTTTTGGCTCTATAGGCCTTTCGTTTTTGCTTTAAAATATTTTTTTCTTTATCCGACATTTTTTCGATTGCTGCCGTAAAAGCTACGGGTGAAATCTTAAAAAAATTGTTGAACACAAATTTATACGTTAAAACGGGATAAACGTTGTAAGATTCGCGTAAAGTCCAACCTAAACCTTTCTGAACATAGTGTTCCTGTACCCCTAACTGCGTTGAAACCAAGGAAATAATGGTTTTAAACGGGGGGTGTTGATTTTTTGTTCGGGCATAATATAAAAGAGCTACCATCGATTGCCTTCTGAGCCATGGATTCTTATCTATGTTCCATTTTTTTAATGTTGCAAGGAAAGGTTTTTCAAATTCTTTCATCTCCAAAAACCGCGTATATAATTTGGAAAGGCCATCGGAGTGGCCCCAGTTATCTACATGTTTTACCCAACTTATCATTTTTTTATATAAATGCTTTTGTTCTGCTTTCTTAAAATGGTATTCCGCTAAAAGTAATCCGGCAGTTTTAATTTCATACACTTTGCTTTTAGTGAAAGCCTGATGAATCAGATTTATCAATTCTTTTTTTTCAATCTTTAAGCCATATATATTTTTGGCAAGTAATTGTTGTGTTTGCGTGCTTACACCTAAGAATTTAAGCCGCGAACCCATATAAGCTTCAATAGATGCCAATTGCGCATCGCTTAGTTTTGAAGCATTGTTAATTAAGCTTTCTTGTAGGTGATTTAGATATTTACTATTATTACTCATCAATTTTCTGATACAAATTTAAAAAAATAGACATGCGGAAACTTTTATCATTTATTTTAATAACCGGAAACTGCATTTATGCGCAGGATATTTTAAATTTTGCTTATCCCGCCACAAAAAAAGTAAAACAAACCGACGACTATTTCGGAACAAAAGTGGAAGACCCTTACCGCTGGCTGGAAGATGATAACAGTGCTGAAACAAAAAAATGGGTGGAAGAAGAAAATAAAGTAACCTATGCTTATTTAAGCACCATTCCTTACCGAGATAAAATTAAAGGGCGCCTGAAAGAATTATGGAATTACGAAAAACAAACACCTTCATTTAAACGGGGCGACCGCTTTTTCTGGTATAAAAACGACGGCTTACAAAACCAAAGTGTTTTATATACACAAAAAGATACTTGCTGCGATAAAGGTGAAATTCTCCTCGACCCAAATACATTATCGAATGATGGAACAACATCTTTAAATTCTATTTCTATTTCAAAAAATTCGCAGTATCTCGCTTATGGTATTTCAAAAGCCGGAAGCGATTGGGTGGAAGTTCATGTGATGGATATCTCAACCAAAAAAGATTTACCTGATGTAATTAAGTGGGTGAAATTTTCAGGAATAGCCTGGAAAGCAAATGGTTTTTATTACAGCCGTTACGATGAACCAAAAAGCGGAACTTACACTGCTAAAAACGAATATCATAAAGTTTATTTTCATACTGTAGGAACAACACAAGATAAAGATCAATTAATTTACGAAAGCAAAGATCATCCTAATTGGAATTTCAGTCCGCAAACTACACACGACGAGCGTTTTTTAATCATTTATGTTCACGAAAGCACAAGTGGAAGTATGGTGATGGTAAAAGATTTGTCGAAAGGTAACAGCGAATTTGTAGGTATTAGTCAGACTTTCCAATACGATTTTAATGTAGAAGAAAACATTGGATCCAATTTATTTGTACGTACCAATTGGCTCGCTCCAAAATATAAATTAGTAAAGATAGATATGAATAAACCTCAGGGAGATAGTTGGAAAGATGTAATTGGGGAAAAGGCAGACCTATTGGAAGATGTTGCATTTTGTAATAATAAAATTTTAGGAAATTATTTAAAAGATGTTTCATCGCATTTATATTTATTTAAGATAGATGGGACTTTTGAAAAGGAAATTCCTTTGCCTGATTATTGTAAATTAAATGAAATTCATGCTGAGCGCCCCGCAAAATTCTTTACTTATTCGTTAGTTCAATTTACTTCTCCTTCCAAAAACTACATTCATACTTTTTCTAAAGACGGAAAAGATACAAGCGCGCTTACTTTTAAACCGAAAATTGAATTTAAGTCGGATGACTACATGACTGAGCAGGTTTTTTATGAAAGCAAAGACGGTACAAAAATTCCAATGTTTATTACATATAAAAAAGGAATGACTAAAACCGGGAACAATCCATGTTTTTTATATGGTTATGGCGGATTTGATATTTCGGTTACGCCTAATTTTAGCGCAAGTAATGCATTGTTTTTGGAAGCTGGAGGAATTTATGCTGTTGCCAATTTGCGTGGTGGTGGTGAGTATGGTGAAGACTGGCACAAAGCCGGAACCAAATGCAGGAAACAAAATGTTTTCGATGATTTTATTGCTGCTGCCAAATATTTGGTTCAAACCAGATATACAACATTCGATAAATTAGCCATACATGGAAGAAGCAATGGTGGCTTATTAATTGGGGCTGTAATTACGCAAGAACCATCAATTGCCAAAGTTGCCTTGCCAACTGTAGGTGTTTTAGACATGCTGCGCTTTCATAAATTTACTATTGGCAGGGCCTGGAGTGTTGATTATGGCAATAGCGAGAACAAAGAAGAATTTGAATGTCTTTATAAATACTCACCATTGCATAACCTCAAGAAAAAAGTTTATCCAGCTACAATGGTCTTAACGGGTGATCACGACGACCGTGTTGTGCCGGCGCATTCTTTTAAATTTGCGGCAACCATGCAGGAAAATGCAAGTGGTATTCATCCAGCCTTAATCCGCATTGATGTAAATGCAGGTCATGGTGCAGGAAAGCCTACATCGAAACAAATTGATGAATTTGGTGATATGTGGAGCTTTGTTTTTTATAATTTAAACATGGTTTATTAGGCCTTTATCGAATTAGGTATTTTAGGTATTGCTTTTGCAGATTAAATTCTGTACTTTCATTAATCTAAAATTAAGCCGATGAGGAAACTACTATTCACTATTGCCTTATTCTCTGTTTGCCTTGCTTTTTCACAAAGCGAAAAATATCATAAAGTTGAGATTACAGGGACGGATGGATTAATTCCACAATTATCAAAACTTGGCATTACTATTGATCATGCCGAAAAAAAAGGCAATTCGGTAATCACCGAGATTTCAGAATCTGAAGTTGCCGTTCTTAAACAAAACGGAATCAACTATACTATTCTAATTAACGACATGGTTTCGTTTTATGAAAACAGAATAAAACAGGATTACCTTAATAAAACTTCAGCAGCAGGTTTATGCAACGATCCTACTGTAGTTAAACCAAGCAAATTTCATTTGGGAACCATGGGCGGTTACTTCACACTTACTGAAATGCAGAATATTTTAGACAGTATGTCGCTCCTTTATCCGAGTTTAATAACCATTAAGCAACCATTAAGTGTGCAAAGTATTGAAGGCCGCAATATCTGGTATCTTAAAATTTCTGATAACCCGAACATTGATGAAAGCGAACCTGAATTATTATACGACGCTTTACATCATGCCCGCGAAGCGGCATCCTTATCACAACTAATTTTTTACATGTGGTACTTATTGGAAAATTACGCTACCAATCCTGATGTAAAATTTTTGGTTGACAATACCGAAATGTTTTTTGTGCCTTGTGTTAACCCCGATGGCTATGAATACAACCGTACAATTAGTCCGGGTGGTGGCGGTATGTGGCGCAAGAACAGAAGAAATAATGGTAGCACTTTTGGTGTCGACCTCAACCGGAATTATGGTTATTTCTGGGGATATGATAATATAGGCTCTTCGCCAACATCCAGCTCTGATACTTACCGCGGCACATCTGCATTCTCAGAACCTGAAACACAAGCAATGCGTAACTTTTGTAATGCACGTCAGTTTAAAACTGCTTTAAATGCACATACTTACAGCAATTTATTAATTTATCCATGGGGATATTTACCAAGTTTCTACACGCCTGACTCAGCAACTTATGTGAACTGGAGTATTTTAATGTGTGAGACGAGCCGTTTTTTATATGGCACCGGTGATCAAACTGTACAATATGTTACGAATGGCGACAGTGATGATTGGATGTATGGTGAACAAGTAACAAAGCCAAAGATATTAGCAATGACACCTGAAGCGGGATCATCCAGTGATGGATTCTGGCCTGCATCATCACGTATCATTGACATTTGTAAAACAACATTTAATCAAAATTTAAATTTAGCGAAATTGGTAACTAATTTTGCCAACGTTACTGATCAACGCGATCGTTTCTTTTTTAATACAACCGGATACATCCAATACAATATTCAGCGTTTAGGTTTGCAAAACGGAAACTTTACAGTTTCAATTGCTCCGGTTGGTTTAGGTATTGCGACTGTAGGTGCCCCAAAAGTTTATACAGGCATGACCTTGAATCAAACCAAATCAGATTCCATATCATTTACTTTAAGCGGCGGCTTGACTTCAGGGCAAACTGTAAAATATATTCTTGCGGTTGATAATGGTTTTTACGTGCACCGTGATACCATCAGTAAAATTTATGGAAATACCGTTACTGTTTTAAATGACCCTTGTAACACAATTGCTACAAATTGGATTGCAGGTGGCT
Source organism: Sphingobacteriaceae bacterium (assembly GCA_023251695.1). GTDB lineage: Bacteria > Bacteroidota > Bacteroidia > B-17B0 > Aurantibacillaceae > JAHEYG01. The sequence goes on from JAHEYE010000170.1 coordinate 7,266, forward strand.
GGGGAAATTCAACAACAAAATTCCATACAGGACCGGGAAGTATTACGGATAGCCCGACCGGAACTTATGCAAGTAATGCAAATAAAACAGTACGCTTAACCACTGCTTTGAATCTTACAGGTGCGTCGTATGCGCATATGCAATACTGGACAAAGTTTGGGCTTGAAAAAAATTACGATGAAGTTACCATTCAGGGAAGTACCAATGGCGGTTCA
>JAHEYE010000171.1 GCA_023251695.1 Sphingobacteriaceae bacterium
CATTCAACGGGTCGATGCCTAATTTTTCGCCATGCACAAACATTTTAATGTTCTTGAACATGCGCATGTCGTAATCTAAGTTTTTGTAAACAGCGCGGCTGTCGCCATCTTTTAAATTAGTTGTGCGTAATTGCAAAGCCTGCTCGTTTTGTAAAACCAAATTAGTGGTTTGAATATTTTGTTGCTGCTGGATGCCGGGAGGAATCACATAATTCACCGGAATTTTTTGACCATTCTCTTGTACACTTACAGCAGACACGTCGAACGAGGTGGTATTATCTTCGTTTCCTAAGTACTCACCGGGTTTGGTTAAATCAAATTGGTAACGGCGCCAGTCGCTTCTCACCATTTCCAAACGCGCCATACGTAACACTACCGGCTTATCAAAACCTTTCATGAAAAAACGCATGAAACGGATAGAGTTGAACCCTTCAATACCACCGACAACACTTTCGAATTGTGTAATTGGAATTTTAAACTGATACCACTTAACAGTTTTTTTAATGCCCTCAATATCACCAGTACCTTCGAATGAGTTAACGATGAAATTATTTCCAACATTATTCGGATCGAGATCTTGCTTAGAAATTTTAATTCTATACTGGTAATAGTTTTCAGTCTCGCTTAATGTATTATCCTTATTGATATCCTCAATATTTGGATTGTTTGAACCGACAGTTGAGTAACCTCCGCCATTCTGACCCTGATATTGTTGTTGCGTAGGCGTATTGCCTTGCGAGTTATTGTAGTATCTGTAGCGATCTAATGTGTATTTGTTCTGACTGTCATAATCGTCGTCCCTGAAAAAATTATAGTCGTCGGACGATGGGTCAGAAAAAAAGTTTTGATTTAACTCAGCAGAAGAATTAAATCCGGCGATTGTTTGAATAGCAGCAAGCGCAGCGCCAAATTTATCTATTTCGGCAGGATTGTCCATACCATCATAACCAACGTCTTGTTTTACGCGGTCATTCTCATCGGTTGAAAATGAATTGGTGATTGGAGGCAGCGTCGGACACACCCCTATGTTTGTTGGTACAACAGGTAAATTAGAAGTATTAGACGAAACGCCCGGAATTCCATTCTCATAAGCCATGTGACCGTCTTTCATAATATCTTCCGATACATTACCAAGGTTGATATACAAATCTCCCGCCGGCGCATTGTCTTTATCCATATCAGGATGTGTTTCAGTTTTATAATCTTCGTTAAAGGGATCCATTAACCAAAACTGAATGTATTCAATGTTGGCTGCTTGAAAATCATTTGTTTCCAAACGGCGCATGATGCCACCCCAGCGGCTTATGGGGTTATTTAGTTTTCCGGTGGCAGCATCCACACCGGCGCTAATACCGCCTGTTGGTAACACATCCATGTTATAAGGCCCGCGCTCAGCAGGATAAAAACCTAAATCCAAAACCGGAAGCACAACGGGCTGACCGTTAGGTGGTGTTTTGCCCGGAAATAATTCAGTTTCCAAAACCTGGCGGTATAAGTTGTTTGAAAACACATTTTTATTGTAATTACCCGGGGTGGTTCCATTCTGACTCCTTGTTAAAGAAGGATCTATTGTATACCAGTTGAATCGTGCGCGGTTTTTCCCAATATCAATATCATCGTTTTTAGATGCTTCAGGGAAAATGGACGGTTGCCCCTGCGGAATACTGGCAAGGAACCAGGATTGCGGGCTGCGGATATCTATCAAGGAAATACTTCCTTCAAAATCATCAATGTAAGAATTACCTTTTTTACCAATAGCCGCGGCATTACCCGGAATTAATTGCGCATATTCTCCCTGCGTGGTGATGCTACTCATCTCTTTGGTATTGATGAGCGGAATGCGATCAATAACACGGGTTAAAAGCGGAACTTCAGTTTTGTAATTATAATCAAGCCCGTAAATAATATTTGAAACGGGTTCGTCGCCCGCGCTTACTTTTTGTGTAACCGGTTTTTCAGAGAAGCGGAGGAAACTTCCGCCCAATGTTAAATCGCGATTCACTTTAAAATCGAGGCGCGTGCCCATTAAACTTTTTTGCTGTACGTTGAAAAGCGAATTGCTTTCTACAGATACTTTGATCTGTGCTCCGCTATTTAAAATACTTTCATTGATGATCTTAACACGGCCCAAAGTGTAATCAACGGTGTAGTCAGTGTTTTCGGTAAGGCGCACACCGTTAGCGGTTACAACTACTGCTCCTTGTGGGATATTAAGCGCATTGAGTGAAATTTCGGAACCCGAAGAAGATTTATAAGAGCCTTTTATTTTGTACCGGTTTTTTTCTTGCAACTGCTGAGCGGAAACCCGTGTTGAATCGTAAAGCTCCTGAAACAAATATTTGTTTGCCGTAGGGAAATCGTTTGTTTGATCGAATTTGTTTTTCAATGTTGTACCAAAGGGCTCAATGGTTGTAAAATAAATTCTTCCGTTAGCGGGATTGATGGTGTAGCCCGGTAAAAAGTCATACACACCATCCGAAAAGCGGTCGCCGTTTACGCTTAATTTATCACAATCTAATACTCTGATTAATTGGGTTCCGTTTATTGCGCCATAAGGGATGTATGGTATGTCTACCCCGGTTTCAATATTATTGTAATAAACGTTTAATTGAAAATCTTGCTGGTTGAGGTTGTATGCGCCCAACGAATAAACGTTTTTCATCATTAGATCCCAGGTAGGATATTTCACGTTTACGTTTACGCCCTTGAGTAATTTACCGAAAAGAGCTTTTGTATTATCCGGCAACTGATCGCTGAACTCACCCACCTGATATGTTTTTCCGTTATAAGTGAACTGGAACGAAACAGCAAGTGCCTGGTCGTTGTTAAGGGTTTGGTTAAGGGAAATAAATCCTAAGCGGTTATTGAGAGTATACTCGGTGGAATTTAATTTCCGCGCGTTACCAATAAGATCAAAATCGCGTGACTGGATCATATACTGACCCGAAACGCCATTACAACTATTTGCGACCAACGTTGAACTTGACAATGCAGAGGACGCCTGTGAGATAAGGCGGTCTTTTAAAATACCTGTATTCGTATTCGAAATAATAGAATATAAACTGTTAGCGCCGTTATGCGGAATAACATCTGCACTGTCGTAAATGTAATAAGGCGCGTTATTTAAACAGGCGTTGCTTGGTAAAAAATTAGGATGAACATGTGCGCTGTCTTCACCAAGATCCTCAAATGCTATTATGTTTCGTGTTTGTTCGGTGTTGCCGGTTTGATTTAAGAGATAAACTTCTATTTTAGTAATAACAATTGGCGTACTCACTACAGGCAAGCTTCCCATCCAGGTATTATAGTTGTCGCGGAAATAATGTGACAGGAAGAAATGTTTGTTGGCCTCATAGTTATCGCCATTTACTGCAAACTGCTGTGTTTGTGCGCCACCCTGAATATTTACTTCTTGTTTTTTTCCTCGCTGCTGCGATAAAATGGTAGTTGCGGTTAAGCGGCCAAATTGTAATTGTGTTTTAATACCGAATAAACTTTGACTGCCTGTAATTAATGAACTATTAAGCGGTAACGAAACGTTACCGGCTTCAATTTTTTTAATAATCTCATCTTCGTAGCCCGTATAATCTAATTTAATTTGATTTTCCCAATCGAAAGAAGCTTCGGTATTATAGCTGGTGGTAATTTTTAATTTATCACCAATTTTTCCAATTAAGTTTAATTGGATACGCATGTTGAAATCGAAATTGGTAACCTTCTGCTGTTTCTGTGGAATAGCAGGGTTCAAAGTTTTGTTCCTGTTCAAACCGAAAATTAATTCTGCTGTTCCGGTTGGGCGAATGTCAACGGTGTTACCTCCAAAAATCCTGTCGAACAATTCGCTGTTAACCTGAAGTTTTGGTACAATACCTTTGCGCGGCTTGTTCATATCGTCGGCCGCAATTTTTGTACGCCAGTAATCGTGCGTAGCTTTTTTGAAAATGTAATCTTGATAATCCTGTGCGTCGATGTAAGTATCCGGACGGTAATCCAGTTTGCCCATTTTTTGACTTACATCATAATTTCCGGTTGAAGGATCGTACTTAATATCCGTTTTTATATTGGAAGGGTTTTGAAGATACAGGGCATGCTTATCGTCATAAATAGGTTCGTTGCCTTTATTGTCTTCGAATTTATAGGGAAGATCTACTTCGGGGGTGTCAATGGCTAAAGGAGCAGGTTTTCCTGAAACATCGAAAACAGGTTTAAATAAATTCCGGTTAGCGGTTGAATTAAACACAACACCCATCAAGGCCGCCGAAGTAGCCCCAAAAACCAAAAAATTTAAAACGCCTTTAAGCCTCACGAAAAAATCTATAAATTTTTTAATGCCGTTTTTATTAATGCCTCTACATTATCGGAGCTGACACCCAGTTGTTTCAGACTCTTTTCAAGAGCCTTTTCGGCTGTAGCACGGGGAAAACCTAATGTAGTTAAAGCCATTAACGCCTCGTCCTTATTTTTATTGTACGAAGGTGTTAAAATCTGCGAAATTCCCCCCTCGTGTTTACCCAATTTTCCTTTGAGGTCAACCACTATCCGCTGAGCAGTTTTTTCACCTATTCCCTTGATGCTTTTTAACAAAGCCACATTGGCTGTATTGATAGCGCCTGCAATTTCTGCAGGAGCAAGTGACGAGAGCATGAGCATAGCGCTTGAGCCCCCAACGCCTGAAACAGAAATTAATTTGCGGAATAAATCTCTTTCATCAACATTGTAAAAGCCATAGTAGCGCGGATTATCATCGCGGACAAAAACGCTTTCAATAAATAATTTTGCTTTTTCTTTTCCCGCAAAAGCGGTATAGGTATTCAATGAAATTAATAATGAATAACCGATACCATTTGTTTCAAGGGTAATGAGAGCCGGGTTCAATTCAGAAATATGACCTTCAATGTAACTTATCATTTTTTATTTTGAGCGTCTAGAACAGAGATAACAACCATATTAACTATTTCGCGGACAGAACTTCCTAATTGTAAAACGTGAACCGGTTTTTTTAATCCCATTAAGATCGGGCCAATTGCTTCCGAGCCGCCCATTTCCTGTATCAATTTGTACGCTATATTTCCTGCAGCAAGGTTAGGGAAGATGAATGTGTTTACGCTTTTGTCAACTAAATGACTGAAAGGGAATTGTTCCTTCATCAAGCTATTATTCATAGCAAAGTTGGCCTGGATGTCACCATCCACAATTAAACCCGGATAATTGTTGTGTAAAATTTTTACGGCTTCCCTTACTTTATCAGGAACTTCACCCGATACCGAACCAAAATTAGAATAGGATAACATGGCAATCCTCGGAATGATGTTATAACTTTTCACTGTAGTTGCAGTAAGAACAGCAATATCCACCAGCTCTTGCGCCGTAGGATTTACATTCATAGTAGTGTCAGCAAAAAAGTAAGGGCCTTTTTTTGTGATCATCATATAGAGCCCTGCAACTTTACTAACACCATCCTGCACGCCGATAATTTCAAGAGCTGGTTTTATTGGAGCGTTGTATTTTCTTGTTAAACCCGAAATCATCGCATCAGCTAAACCTAACTCAACCATAGTGGCGCCAAAATAATTCCGGTCACGCATTAATTTTCTCGCGTCGTACTGCGTTAAGCCGCGACGGTTACGTTTGCGCCAAAGCATATCGCCGTACTCCGTGCGTTTATTTTCTTCTTCTGCCAGCCATGGATCAATGATAGGGGTGTCGCCCAAATCCAATTGGTACTCATCAATTAATTTCAGAATTTTTTCTTTGTTGCCTAACAAAATTGGTTTCGCAATGGCTTCATCACGCACCACCTGGGCAGCTTTTAAAATCTTGTAATTATCAGCTTCAGTAAACACAACACGCTTTGGATTGCTCTTCGCTTTGTTGGCAAGAGAACGCATTAGTTTGTTATCTTTTCCTAAACGATTATCTAAAGATGTTTTGTAAGCATCCCAATCAGTAATTTTATGTTTAGCAACGCCGCTGTCGATCGCTGCTTTAGCTACCGCTGCGGATACGGCCGAGATTAAACGGTTATCAATTGGTTTTGGAATAATGTATTCTTCACCAAAACTTAAATTTTTAGAACCATAAGCTAAATTTACATAATCAGGAACCTGCTCTTTTGCCAATTGTGCGATAGCTTTTGTGGCAGCAAGTTTCATTTCCTCATTTATACAGGTAGCACGAACATCCATCGCACCGCGGAAAATGAACGGGAAACCTAAAACGTTGTTTACCTGATTCGGATGATCGCTTCTTCCGGTGGCAACAATTATATCTTTTCTTGCACTAATTGCATCTTCATAAGAAATTTCAGGCGTAGGATTAGCAAGAGCGAATACTATACATTTTTTTGCCATGCTCTGAACCATTTTCTGATTCAGAATATTTCCTTTCGATAAACCGACAAATACATCGGCGCCTTTGATGGCTTCCTCAAGTGTATTTATTTTTGTCCCCTCAGCCGCAAAGAATGATTTGTATTGATCAAGATCGGTACGGCCCTTATGAATAACGCCTTTACTGTCGAGCATCAAAATATTTTCTTTTTTCACACCAACAGCAATGTACATTTTTGCGCATGAGTTAGCAGAAGCGCCGGCGCCGTTAATGACCAGTTTTACGTTCGACATTTTTTTCCCTGCTATTTCAACAGCGTTCATTAATCCGGCAGCCGAAATAATTGCTGTGCCATGCTGGTCGTCGTGCATTAAAGGAATATTTAATTCTTCCTTTAAGCGGCGCTCAATTTCAAAACATTCGGGAGCCTTGATATCTTCCAGATTAATTCCTCCGAAAGTGGGGGCAATATTTTTTACGGTATTTACAAATTCATCAACATTTTTTGTGTCTACTTCAATATCGAAAACATCTATATCGGCAAAAATTTTAAAGAGGAGACCTTTTCCCTCCATAACCGGCTTGGAAGCAAGTGCACCTATGTCACCCAAACCAAGAACAGCAGTGCCGTTTGAAATTACAGCAACTAAATTTCCTTTGGCAGTATATTTGTAAGCGTCTTCAGCATTTTTTTCAATTTCTAAGCAAGGTTCTGCAACTCCGGGTGAATAAGCGAGCGTTAAATCGCGTTGTGTGCTGTATGGCTTTGTAGGGATAACTTCAATCTTTCCGGGCCTGCCTTGAGAGTGATAATCAAGGGCGTCTTCTCTTCTGAATTTGGCCATAAATTGTCAAAAATTAGTGAATAGCGAAAATACGAAAACTTTAGAAAAGAGGGAGATTTTTTGACGGATTAAATACTCTGATTATCAGTATTTTATACAATTATTGGCGCTTGTCTAAGCCCCATAATAATTTGTTACGAAGGGTTTGAAAGAAATGCTGTCCTTCGAAGCTAATCATGTTGAATCGGAAATCAGCTTTTTTGATTTTTATTTCGCTGCCTGAATTGATTTGAGAACCGCGGGAATCGAGGGAAATATTAAAGCTGTCGTGACGCCCGGCCACTTTAAAACTTAA
>JAHEYE010000172.1 GCA_023251695.1 Sphingobacteriaceae bacterium
TTTTGAAAGACACATAAACTCTTTCACGCGTTCTGTTCTCCATTTACAGTAGTCCAAAGCCTGTTCATAGCTAATACCCACCACAGGATATTCCCTATAGGCCGGATGACGGTAATAATATTTTACATAAGGCTCGTTGGTGGCATATTTTTCACGCCATACTAAAGTATCGGGCAAAACAGCGATATGTTGAGGAGAGTTCTTTCCGTACTTCCTTGCGACCCACCATTCATATTCAACCCACGAAAAATTACTGATCTCAGTTTCATCAGCAAATAAAGTATCATTGATTTTCACAGTCCCCGGTGGAAGAAACTCTTTTTTCTTATTAGAAATAAATGAAAGTCCAATGAATAAAATAATTCCTGATAAAAGTAATTTTCGGATCATTATGGTCAAATCTCAAGGGCTTTCTTAAATTCACCCATATCACTGCCATCCGGTAATTGGGCTAAATTAAATTTACCTTTAGAATCACTAACGGCACGGTTAAATTCGTTGCTATCACAAAAATAAACGTTACCGCCCGCCACGATACAAAGTGTGTATTTACTTTTCTCGCTATACATAAAACGATAAGGATTACTGCTCATGTTAAAAACAATGTTTCTTCCCTTATCAATCAGGAAAACTGAGCTAGGATCTAATGGAACAGAATTGGAAGCGTATCGCGGTTCAATAACCCGTCCACGTGGCATTGATTTCGGACAATCAGAATTATATATTCCAAAATTGTTCACAGTGAATATCCGGGAAACGTTTTGTGCGGCCGTACTGTTTTTTGTTTCACCTTCCATCTGAGCTTCCATTGCACGACGGATACGGATTTGTTCTTTTAATAATTCATCACTAAGTTTTTTCTGTTCTTCTACATAAGCTAATAATTTAGCATCCATTTGGTCTTTTAGCTTTTGTTCATCAGCTTCGCGTTTATCGAGTGCTACATTGTACTCAATAAATTTCTTTTCGTAAACTGCTGAAGCTTTTTCGAAATCTTCCCCGGTTAAAACAGGGTACACAATTAATTTCTCTTCGCGGTTCCTGTACTTTAATGTGAGGATATAATTTTTACCTTTTTGCGGACCTTGCGAAATAATGGCGCTGCTCCAGGTAATGGAATGAAGTTCTTTTGTATAATTTTTATTTTCGGTACCCACTTCAAAAACTGAATTTTTGAAAGCTGAAAGCTCAGGGTAATCTTTATAATCAACCTCTAAGTTAAATTGGGGGCGACCGGTGGCTTTGGCCGGTTTAGCAGGTTGTTTGGGTTGAGGAAGGGCAATAATTTTTTTATCGTATACGGTTTTAACACTATCGATTTGCAGGGGTACATGTTCAATTTTTTTAACCAGTTGTATCTCTTTACCGTTTTTTTGTTTTGAATTCCCGTCGGCGGGTGGCGCGGGCTCAGGTGAAATTACTGGAGAATCATGTTTAATCACCTGCCAGTTATGACCAACTGTATCTAAATAATACTGATTGTATCTGTCATCGGTATAACGCGAAGCCAGCTCAACAGTGATAGGCTTCCCTTGCTTGAGATAAACTTCTTCACCATTCTGATAACCTTTCACATCAAACATGCCTGCACTTTCAAAAGTGTATTGTGTTCCGGCACTGTCGTAAGTCATAGGAATACCGCTGGCAATAATATCAGCCTGATCGTGAAACTCACGGTACATGATTTCAACATCACCAATAATTTCTTTACCTTCTTTATTAACGAAAGCAGCTTTAGGAACTTTTATTTTTGTCCCGATAGCTATCGGGGTTGTGTGATGAGCAAGCTCCCCGCCTTTTTGTGCGTTTACTTTATAGGTCTTGTACGGAACATCCAATTTTTTAGAAGGAGGTGCAATAAAATTCCCATTACTTTTTGCTTCTTTATTCTTATTACTTACTAAAGTATTTGTTTTATCATTTGTCGCTGTTTGTTTGTTTTGTTTATTGAATACGGTGAAATAAGTAACTGTACATACAACTGCTAATCCTGCTATCACCGTGGCGTAAGTTATTTTTTTATTCTTTAAAAAATTAACATCGCTTTTGGCCTTTTGTATGCTTTGTTGCTTGAATTGTTTGACTAATTTGTCAAAATCTTTATTCTTGTTTATCTCATCGTCGCTAATCTTCGGGCGATGCAAATTAAATTTTGGTTCCATACTATGTTTTAAAATTCGTAATTGTTTTTTTTAATCTTTCGAGTATCCTGTACATTCTTACTTTGGCGTTATTTTCTGTTATTTCCAATACTTCTGCAATTTCTTTAAAAGGACGGTGCTCAAAAAAGCGCATTTCTATCATTTGAAGATCATCTTCGGGCAATTGTTTAATTAACTGTTGCAATGCAGGAAGGTATTCCTCAAAAAATGGTTCCTGAACTTCTTCATAAATATTTTTCAAATCGCCAACATCCGCGTTTATGGCGCGTTTGTTTTTCTGGTCGCGGAACAATTGCATTACTTCACTGTGCGCAATACGGAACAGCCAGCTGGCAAAAGGCACGCCTTTAAATTCGTATCGGTTTAAATTCGTGAGTGCTTTTAGAAAAACCTGTGCGGTTACATCAAAGGCGGTGTCTTTGCAATCCATCCGCTGATACACATAACCGAAAATTTGTTTGTAATATTTATCGTAGATCGGTCCGAAATGTTCAGGGTTCTGTTTCGCAGCTTCAATAATTAATTGCTCTTCCTGCAATTGATTGGTAGTATGATGGTATCTGGGGTTAAAGTTCATGAATGCTGCTTGTGCAATACATCCTTATAATGACTTAAGCCACTTTGGGTTACGCCAAAATTTCAAAAAACGTTATTAGTATAACTAAGTAATTGATACTCAGTTACACAATTTATCATTTTATTGAGTGAAGTAATATTAATTAAGGGTGAAATGCCGTTTTCAATGAGTGAATGATTACCCTTGATATTCAGAGTTTAAGTCTTTGGGGACTTTTTTTTCAAGGCTTCAAGATTCCGTTCGAGGTATTTTTTACTAGGTAGTAAAGATTGCTGAATACGTTTGGCATAATAAATGGAATCAAGTATAGCCTTATTTTTTGTGTCCACAATTTCTTTCTGCTTTTCTATTAATTTATTTTTTTCGTTTAATTGATTATTAATGCGTTTTCTGATTTGATTGGAACGGTACAGACTAAAAGCAACGATCATAACCAAAAACAAAATCACTGAAGCACCGATGATAAAATAGGTTTGCCTGTTTATCTGCTCTTCTTTTTCTTTTTGAATTAAGCCAAGTTCATTAATTTTCGCTTCGTTCTTGGCCGATTCGTATTTTTCACTGAGCTCCGCCATTACACGCGCATTTTCATCCCTAACCAAACTGTCATTAAACTCTGCGAACCTTAATGCATAATACGAACTCAACTTGTAATTTCCGTTATTCCGGTAAGCTCTTGCAAATTCATACAGGATCTCACTCAAAACCATTTCATCTTCCTGCTTATACATTTCGTCTTTCGAAAGCTGAAGGTACTTTACAGCCGAATCCGCACTTGCTTTACTACCCTCATCAGCAAACATTCTTCCTAATTGATATAGCGCATAATAATGAAGGTCGGACCCCTCAAATTCTTCGCTTATCTTTAAGGCTGATCGAAGCGCTTTTTCTGCTTCAGCATAATTGCCGGCATCCGTTTCAATCAAGCCCATGCATTGGTAGGCCAGGTGGATATCATTCTTACTATTTAACCTCTTCGCTATTTCAAGGCATTTTCCTGAATAATATCTGGCGCTATCGAGATATACCGGATTGTTTTGCCCGGCTCTATAAAAACAAGTGGCTAAATTATTATAAAGGGTACATGTTACTTTCTCATCTTTAATTTCAGAAGCTAATCTGATTGCTTTTTTGAAATGATGAAAGGCATTTTCAGTCATATGTGAATTAGCAAACATGTTAGCCATTAAATTGTAAACAGCCGCCTGATATTTTATATTACCCGTTTTTTCTGCAATTTTTAAAGCTTTTATTAATAAAGGTTGCGCCTCATTTGAATTCCCTGACTCAAAAAAAACACTGGCCATCCCAAAACATAAAAAGTACTTTCCCCTATCGGTTGTAAGCTTATCCAAATAGGTATCAAGGCGGGTTACCAGAAAATCATTGACATTTGTTTTATCAATAAAAGCGATAACCTCTTCTGAACCTAGTCCGGCATTTATGATTGTAATTAATTCATTGGCATTGTCAAGGGTAGAATCAGGATATAATTTTAATCCATCGGCCTTAAGCCCGGAACTAAGGAGCAGTATTAGAACAATGCCGAATTTTACACAAAACTTCACATATCAAATATAAAAATTAAAACTAATTATACTATAAATGACAGGTAAATGTTATATTTGATTCTCGATTTAAATTATGAATCTGGATTTTAACAAAAACGAAGATAAAATGAACCTGCTCATTTCTCAGATGGAGCAGCGGTTGCAGAAAATTTATTTAGGAGGCGGTAAATCACGCATAGATAAATTACACGAACAGGGTAAAATGACTGCCCGGGAACGTATTGATTTTTTACTGGATAAAAATACGTCACGTTTTGAAATGGGCGCTTTCGCAGGTTATGAAATGTATCCTGAGCACGGCGGTTGTCCGGGCGGAGGTGTGGTAATAGTTATAGGTTATGTAAGCGGCAAACAATGCATTGTTGTTGCTAACGATGCTACGGTAAAAGCCGGTGCCTGGTTTCCGATTACCGGAAAAAAGAATTTACGGGCGCAGGAAATTGCAATGGAAAATAAATTGCCAATTATTTATTTAGTAGATAGTGCAGGCGTTTTTTTACCGATGCAGGATGAAATTTTTCCTGATAAAGAACATTTCGGACGAATTTTCAGAAACAACGCCATCATGAGTAGCATGGGCATTTTGCAAATTGCGGCTGTAATGGGAAGTTGTGTGGCGGGCGGAGCATATTTACCAATCATGAGTGATGAAGCCATGATCGTAGATAAAACAGGATCTATATTTTTAGCCGGAAGTTATTTAGTGAAAGCAGCCGTTGGAGAAAATATTGATAACGAAACTTTAGGAGGCGCAACTACACATTGCGAAGTGAGCGGTGTAACAGATTATAAATGCAAGGACGATTCGGATTGCTTAACACGAATCAGAAACATTATGGGTAAAGTGGGCGACTATGAAAAAGCCGGCTTTAACAAAGAAACACCTGCCCTTCCGAAAAAAGATCAAAAAGAAATTTATGGTATCGTTCCGGATGCACGGGACAAACAATTTGATATGCGGGACATTATTGAACGTTTGGTTGATAACAGCGAATACGAAGAATACAAAGAACTATACGGACAATCGATTATTTGCGCTTATGCACGGGTTGACGGTTGGGCGGTTGGAATTGTGGCCAACCAACGTAAAGTTGTAAAAAGCAAAAAAGGTGAAATGCAATTTGGAGGTGTGATTTATAGCGACAGCGCCGATAAAGCGGCGCGCTTTATAATGAACTGTAATCAAAAGAAAATTCCATTGGTATTTTTACAGGATGCAACCGGTTTTATGGTAGGTTCGCGCAGCGAACATGGCGGAATAATTAAGGACGGCGCGAAAATGGTTAATGCCATGAGTAATTCTGTTGTACCAAAATTCACAATTATTATTGGTAATAGTTACGGTGCAGCAAATTATGCAATGTGCGGTAAAGCATATGATCCAAGATTAATTGTTGGATGGCCGACAGCACAGGTTGCCGTTATGGGTGGCGCACAGGCTGCTAAAGTTTTAGTACAAATTGAAATAGCAAGCTTAAAAGGAAAAGGCGAAGAAATTACTCCTGAAAAAGAAACCGAATTATTTAATAAGATAAAAGACCGTTACGATTCACAAACAACTCCGTATTACGCCGCATCGCGTTTGTGGTTAGACGCAATCATCGACCCTTTGGATACACGAAAGGTGATTAGCATGGGAATCGAAATGGCAAATCATTGCCCTATTACAAAACCATATAATGTAGGGGTACTCCAAACTTAATTATGATTACCGAATCAGGTCTGAAAGACGCCGACATAATAAATACAATTGAAATTCCAGAAGTTATTTTAAGACTAAGGAAAGATGGTATTGTACATGCGACTTTCAGGGAAAATACTGTTTTTGATATACCCATGCAAATGAAGATGCTTGAGGAAAGCACTAAAATAACAAATGGGAAAAAATCTTTATTTATTTACGATGCGGAAGACAATGTAACAATTACAAAAGAGGCCCGGGATAACGCCATCCACATAGAACACCGTTCTGTTACAAGCGCAACGGTGGTCGTAGCACATAATTTGGCTTACAGAATTATTGCTAATTTTTACGTGAATGTAAATAAACCCCAAACGCCGTTTAAGGTTGTGAGTTCGTTTGAAAAAGGAATAGAATGGTTAAAATCTTTATCTGTTTAGTTTTTTTATCAACTCTTTTATTAATTTCTCCCAGGTAAATTTTTCTTTTATCAATTGCAGAGCCGCCTTCTTTTTTGAGTCGATTTCGGTAGAATTTGTACCGACAATTATTTGAATTGCTTTTTTAATTTCAGAAGCAGAAGATTTTTCAATTAACCATCCCGTCTTTTCATTCACTAAAACATTTGTTGCCCCCACATTTGTTGCAAGAATGGTTAATCCATTAGCCATAGCTTCCAAAATAACGTTCGGCATTCCTTCGCTCCAACTCGGACAAACTAACACATCACATTCTATTAATAAACTATTTAGTTTTTGCTTATCCCGTATCTCGCCATGATATTTTACAAATGGTAATGATAAATGTTTCTCTTGAGGAATTGCACCAATAAAATTGAACTCGAAATCCGTACCCTTTATTGATCTTAATGCTTTATTCAACTCCTCAATTCCTTTTCGTCGTTCATATCTTCCCAAATAAACAAATTTAATTTTTTGAGCAGTAGGCCTGATTTCATTAACAAGAATACTTTCTTCAACACCCGAAGGCAATTCAAGTATCTTCCCCGTTGCAACACCGATGCTTTTTATTATATCAGTAATTTTTCCGCCATAAGAAAAAACAACATCAGCCTGAGTTGAAATTTCCTTAACAGGTTTACGCAACAATAATAATTGCGTAATCTTCGCTTTTAAATCCGGTGCACGTTGAAACATTTCGTACCCATGAAATTTCACCCCAATGGGCGGACAAACCATTCCTTTTTGCTTTTCACGTATAAGATGCCAACCCGTGAATCCTTTAGTATAAATAAAATCGTAGTCCAGCAATTTATCTTTTATTAACTCATAAATATTTAAAGAGTAGCGGTAAGAATTAATTATATAATGCCC